>JAQGHH010000288.1 GCA_028288945.1 Phycisphaerales bacterium | reverse complement strand
TCTGCCCCACCTCGTCCCACGGCCCGGCCGTTAGGAATCCGGTCGCGATGACGCCGTCCGCATCCCCCGGCCTCAGCACATCCCCCGCGATCTGCATCCGCGCGAATTCATCGAACGGCAGATCCGCGTTCAACGCCCGAATCACCCAATCCCGATACCGCCAGGCGTTGAGCCGCAGCGCATCCCGCTCAAACCCGTCGCTCTCGCCGAAGCGCGCGACGTCGAGCCAGTGCCGTGCCCACCGCTCCCCATAATGCGGCGAAGCCAGCAACCGATCCACCAGCCGCTCGTAAGCGTCCGCCCGCTCATCAGAAACGTATTCCGAAACTTCCGCCGGCATCGGCGGCAACCCGATCAGATCAAACGACAACCGCCGCACAATCTCCCGCCTCCCCGCGGCCGGCGACAGCCCCAATCGATTCTCCTTCAATCGCCCCAGCACAAATGCGTCAATCTCATTGACCGCCCATTTCGATTCGCCCGTGTCCGGCGCAGCCAAGCGCTTCAAGGGCTGCAACGACCACCAATCGGCGCCGGCCCTTTTATCCGTGGTCGCTCGCGCCGAAGTCTCCGAGCTCCCCGCCGGCCCGGCCAATACAAGGAAGCCGCAAAGCGCCGCGGCCAATGCCAGCGGCCATACTCGTGCGAGGCGAAATCCGATCGGACGTGTTCTCATCACGCGCTGCTCCCGCAACGGTAGAAGGGTGCTAACGAATATACCGGTGCTAACGGCAAATGTCCGAATGATGGCGCTCATGAACGGCGCCCGCCCGGAGCCGGCGCGGCCCGGCCTTGATCATTTCCACGGGGGTTGATGGGTGCCGTCCATCGCAAAGAGATCGCGATTATCGGACGGTCAGTTTCGGAGAAGTCCTCCCGCCTTTCGCCGCGTTTGCAGTCGCCGTGAATGTATTCGATCTCTCACCTGTCCCGCAGTTGCCAGGCGGCATTTGACAGGAGTCCGGACCGATGCGCCGTTCGAGCCCGATTCAGACCGCGGTGATCGAAGTCCTTGAGACCCGCACTCTCTTGTCCGCCTCGGGTTTGCCGAACACGGCATGGCTCGCCGCCAATCTTTCCGGCGGATCAGCCGTGCATGAGCAGTCGCTCCTGCCGAGCGTTTCGGCCAAGCATGTGACCAAGAAAGCTCCCGTTCACAAGACCCCGGCCAAGCATGTAAAACCGGTGAAACCGGCCAAGCCGGCTCCGCATCAGAACAAAAAAGCCCCCACGCAGACAACCAATAACCACAAGCCTAAACCGGCGCCTACCCCGACGCCCGCACCGGCACCGACACCCCCACCGGCACCCGCGCCGACGCCCGACCCGACGCCAGCTCCCGCCCCGGCACCTGCCCCCGCGCCCGAGCCGGCCCCAGCTCCGACCCCCGCGCCGGCCCCCGACCCGACACCGACGCCGACTCCCGATCCGACGCCCGCGCCAACCCCGGCACCCGATCCAACACCAACACCGGCCCCAACACCCGACCCCGCGCCCACGCCGCCACCGACACCCGCGCCAGCCCCCGCACCGGTTCTTCCGCCGGTCGCGCCGGAGCCTGCGCTCTCGAACTCGAGCTTTCACTACCAGGACTTTTCCAACGACCCGCTCTTCGCCGTCGGCGGCCCGTCGGAAAACGACATTCACCAGGGGCAGCTCGGCGACTGCTGGTTCCTCGCGACCCTCTCGGCGATCGCCAAGGCCGACCCCGCGCTGATCCGCAATGACGTGACGGCCGTCGGCGACGGGACCTTCCAGGTCAAGCTCAAGCACAACGGCGTCGCCACCACCGTCCGCGTGGACGGCCAGCTCCCCGTCACCTCGTGGGGCGCGGTCGCGTACGCAGGCCTGGGCGGGGAAAGTTCGCTCTGGGTCGCCATCGTCGAAAAAGCCTATGCGACGATCCGCACCAACGCCTACAGCTACGATTCAATGAACTCCGGCTGGATGGACGAGGCCTTCAACGCCTTCGCCAAGCCCGGCATGACCACCACCCGGGTATACAACGCCCAGTCGCTGCTCACCGCGATCAGCCAGGACCTGGCCAAAGGCCAGGCCGTCGTCATGGGCATCGGCACGCCCGCGGACGCCGCCCCGCTCGTCGGCAACCATGCCTACACCATCGACCACGTGATCACGGATTCCAATGGAGTTGCTACCGCCCTCGTGCTCCGTAACCCCTGGGGCGTGGACGGCGCCGGCAATGACGGAGTCAACGACGGCTATGTCACTGTCACCGGCCAGCAGGCGTTAGACTCGATGCTCGGCTTCACCGCCGCGACCGTGTAGAGGTAAGGCGTGGAACGTGAAACTTAGGTTCGTCGGTTGGACTCTCCCATGGATACCACCAGCATCATGCTTTCCCTGCTGTTCGGCACGATTGGGATGGGCTTCCTCATCTACGGCAAAAACGCCGGCCGGGTCATCCCGATCGGCGTCGGCCTCTGCCTCATGGTCGGCCCGTACTTCCTCCCCAGCGCCGGGCTCATGCTGGCCATCTGCATCCCGCTGCTCGTGACCCCATTCGTCATCCGCGGCGCGTGAGAGAGCGGCAGCGTCGATCCGTCCTTCCTCCGCACTTGCCGGAAACGTCGAGAAATGATCTCTAGCGAAACCGACGACCGGCGCATTCAGCGCGTCTCCCAAACGAACGCCCGCATGCCAGGAAACCGAGCACCCCGACGAACGAAATTGACGACGGTTCGGGCGTCGACGTAACATCCGCGTACGTGGTGCCGATGCGGATCTCATCGACGCTGAAAGCCCCGGTCGAGTAGAGCATGAGCGCCGAAACCGTCCCCACATCGCTGTCCTGCTTCACGGTCCCCGTCAGGGGCTCCGCCCCGCCGGGGGTGGGATCGACGTACAAGGTGAATTTGTCGTTGCCCGCCGCGAAATCGGCGCGGACGACCAACAAGTTGGCCGCGCCGACAACAGGCGTGAAACCGGCGGAGTGCTGGTTCGAGCCGCCTCGGTCTTCCAGGACGTAGCTGCTAATCGCGCCCGCGCCCGGCTTGCCGACGAACAGGTCGGTCCCGGTCGAGGCATTCAGATAGAGCCCGAAAAATCCGTTAAACACCCCGGCGTTCAGCGTGCCTTCGGGCCGCAACTCGACGCTCAGATACTCCGTAGTGCCCGGCGTCCCCATCGCCGTCGAAAGGCCGCGCGTGAGCCCGCCGATCGCTTGGAGCGATGCCGTCGTCGCGTGATTGCCGGCGGTCGCCAGCGTGTCGAAGGGCAATGAACCCGCCGCCACCTGGTAATTGGTGTGGTTGCTGGCGTTGAATCCCCCCGACATCCACGGCCCGGAAAAGCCCGCCCCGCCGTTGTCGCCCTGCAGCGTCCCTACGGAATAGTCAAAGCTTTCGAGCGCGAGATTGTTTCCCCGCGTCTGCGTGGCCATAAGCGCCAGCGCCACTGACAACCCGGCTCCGATCAAAAACTTGTGCATGTTCCCTTCCAACCAATTCGCCGCGGCAGTTTGAAATGTCCCAAGGACTCCGCCGTGCGGCCCGCAATAATAAAACATGGGTTGCCCAAAGCAACGGAAATCGACTCCTTG
>JAQGHH010000294.1 GCA_028288945.1 Phycisphaerales bacterium | reverse complement strand
CCCGTCTGCCCGTCCCCGAAATCCCACTCGAATTGTGCCCGGCTCGCGGACTTGGGTTCGCGGGCCACGAAGCGGTAGCGATGCGAATACGCGTCGGCAAAGAAACACTCGCCCGCATATGTAATGGTGAAATCCGCCGTCAGCGATTTGTGGAGTTCTTCCAGTGCCCCCGCATTCCCGCGGGCGAAGATGCCGAAGGCGGTGCGCGGGATTACCTCAAATGTACGGGCATCCGGCCGCTGCCACGCGACGGTGAATCGCCCGTCGCCGCCGATGTTTGCGTGGTAGAGCAGGAACTGGTGCTTCCCGCGCTTCAGGCGGATCTTCCCCTGGAACCGCGCGTCCGCGGGCCCGTTGGTCGCATAGACCACGCGCGTGCCGTCGATCGAAAGCGATCCGATGTCATCGACCGTCAGCGCGAACGTGTATTCCCCTTCGATCGGCGCGAACAGCGACCCGACGACCTTCGAGATCGTCCGCTCCTCCGGCCCGAACGGGTTGATGCCGTAGAAACCGGTGTCGATCATCGTGCGGCCGATGAGCTGTGCACTCTTCCCCCACGTCTCCTCGACCTGTTCCGCACTGCCCAGCACCCCGCCGTTCCATTCGTGCATCTCCAGCAGCAAACCCGTCTCGACTTTGACATCATCGAACCCCGGCCGATCCGGCGCGGGCTTGTCGTTTCCAAAGTAGACGTAATAACGCTTCACCGACTTCACGAGCGTGAAAACGACGCTCACCCGATCCCCCGGCCCGACCCGCAGCACCTTCGCCGGCACTTGACGCCCCTCTTCGGTCGCGACGCGCACGTCAGTGCCGGCCGGGTTGTGGTGCCCCGCCGTGAGGAACTCGACCGCGCAGAGCTCGCCCCCAGCCGCCCGGTCGGCGTCCCACGTCACGTCGATGGGGCGGCGAAAAGAATCGTCAAACCAGCCGCCGGCGGCGTTCGCAGCGGAATGGAGCGAGGCCAAAGTTAAAACGCAAAATGCAAAGTGCAAAAGGCAAAATGAAGAGCGCAACCGCGCATTCCATTTTGCCTTTTGCACTTTGCCTTTTGCATTTTGCATTCGCTGCCCTCGAAGGCCGTTTTTCTCATGGCGGCATTCAGAAATGAACCTTCCCTCCTGCATCCGCACTAGATCCGTCATATCATTCTCGGAACAATGCCTCTAAAACCCCCGGCGATTTTACCCGCGGCCGTGCTCTTCGATATGGACGGCACACTCACCGAGCCTCTGCTCGATTTCCCGCGCATTCGCGCGGACATGGGTATCGGGCCCGGTTCGATCCTCGCGGCCCTGGCCGACATGAGCGGCCCGGCCCGTCTGGCGGCCGAGGCGATTCTCCACCGTCACGAGGACGAGGCTGCCGGGCGTTCGACGCTCAATCCCGGCTGCCGGGAACTGCTTGAGACTTTGTCCTCCCGTGGCATTCTCGTCGGCTGCATCACGCTCAACAGCCGGGAGAGCGCCCGCACCGTCTTCCAGCGCCACGGCCTGCCGATCGAAGTCATCATCACGCGCGAAGACGCCCCGCCCAAACCCAGCCCCGAGCCCTTGTGCGGCGCCTGCCGACGGCTGGGCGTGGCCGAGGCGGACACATGGATGGTCGGCGACGGCCAGTTCGACATCGAAGCGGGCGCGGCGGCGGGTATTCGCACGATCTGGCTCAGCCATGGAAAGCAGCGGGCCTTCCACGCCGTGCCTTGGCGCGAAGTGCGGGACTTGTGGGAGTTGGACCAGATTTTCAAAGGAATTGAGTGACCGTGCCGACTCCGCTCACACGTTTCCCGTGACACGGGTTTTCAACCCGTGTTGGCGGCGCTAGAGTAGACGAACATTTGTTTTTCGACCCGGTCGCAATTTGACGCCGTTTGCACGGGTTGAAAACCCGTGCCACTTTGGAAGCGACTTATTACGCCGTTACGTGTCCAGCAGGTAGGGTGGGTGTACTCGCCCGCCGTATTCCCCGGAATCGCAAAATGGTGGGCGAGTACGCCCACCCTACAAGCGCCAGTCCGGTGTCTAGTTTCGTGAAAGAGGTCCGAATGCGATCAACTGTGTTTTTCCTGAGTCTTGCGTTTGCCGCGCCCCCGGCTGTCTTGGCGCAAGCGCCCGCCCTCATCAATCCCACCGGCCAGCCCCAACAGGCCGGCGCTTCCGCGCCGCTGCCCGCCGACGCCTCCACCGATGCCGTCCTCGACGCACTCGATCAGCGCGGCCAGAGCCTGAGGGACTTTACCGCGAAGGTCCGCATCACCGAAGGCGACGTGAACGTTACCGGCATCACCACGCGCACCGGTCAGGTCTGGTTCCAGAAGAAGGGCGCTGACGACGGCCGCATCCGTGTGCTTTTCGATAAGCGGATCGAAGGGCGCTTCGCCAAGGACGACAAGGTGGAGTACCTGCTCGACAATGGCTGGCTCACCGACCGCGACTACAGAAAGAAAACCGAAACCCGCCGCCAGGTCCTCAAGCCCGGCGAAAAGGTCAACCTCCTCAAGCTAGGCGAAGGCCCCTTCCCGTTGCCCATCGGCCAGAAAAAGGAAGACGTCCACAAGCTCTTCGACGTGACGAAAGCCGCCCCCGGAAAGAACGACCCCGCCGACACGATCCACGTCGTCCTCAAGCCCAAACCCGGAACGCAGTTCGCGAGGAAGTTCAGCGCGATCGACGTCTGGGTGGACCGCAAGACCTACTTCCCCGCCCGCATCGACACCGACAACCCCGATCAGTCGGATGCCAAGAAAACGGAACTAAGCGACGTGCAGATCAACCCCGC
>JAQGHH010000236.1 GCA_028288945.1 Phycisphaerales bacterium | reverse complement strand
CGCGCCAAGGAGGCGGCCAAGGCGAAGAAGGCCGGCGGCAAGGGGAATAAGAACGGCAATGTCATCGTACTGGCGGAAGATGACAGCTGGTCCGACGAGTACTACGTCTCCGGCAGCACATCGGAGCGCGACCGGCGGCTGTTCGCCGGTACGCATTGAGCTGTGTGTAATGGGTAAGAGGAGGGAAAATCAACTGGGGAACTAGGATTCGAACCTAGACAAGCAGATTCAGAGACTGCTGTGCTACCGTTACACCATTCCCCAAAGGAATTCGCTTACCCGATGGCAAGCCAATGATCGCGAAATAGTAGCGGGAAAGTGGATCGGGTCAAGCCCTTTGCCGACGCCCGGGACGGCGGCACAGGTCGCTACTGTAGGGGTCCTGCTCTCGGGTCGTGAAGTTGACGTTCGAAGAAGCCTGATGGTTGCCGCCATGTCGTCGTGGCCGTGCCTATTCCGTTTCTGCGGAAGCTTGCTGACGCTGGAAGTTCAGGAGCGGTTTGCGGCCGGTGTTGGCGTAGCTCGCCGGGGTGGAGACGCGGCGGAGTTGGAGTGAGTCCGGGGCCGTTGTCGTCAAATCGAACACCCATGCGCCGGTGGGATGGTGGCGGGTGGAGGTTGTGGTGACGTGCTCGATCAGGCGTTCGCCGGCCAGTTCCCATGTGCCTGATAATTCGTGGCCGAAGTCGGGATGGGCGGTGCCTTGCGCGTCGGTGCAGGACAACGTTTCATGGAACGAGCCGTCGGCGTTGAGCGTGAGCGAGGTGGCAAGCGTGAGCTTACGGTTTGCGGAAGTGGCGCTGGAGGAGGCGAGCCAGGTGCCGGTCATTGCCTGCCGGGGCGAGGGGCCAAAAGCGTGAGGGGCGGACTTGTTCGAGGAAAGTGTGACCGTGGAATGAGACCCGGCCTGAGCGAGGCCAATTGCCCGATAGGGGGACCCAGGCTCGGCCGCGATGGCCGCTTCGTTCGCAAAGCGAGCGCTTTCAGGGAGACCGATCGCGGCCAAAATCCCGCCGCCGATGAGCAACACGATGGTCGCGGCGCTTCCCGCGAACAAACCCCCCACAACTCGTCCCGGCCCGCAGGGCGCGTGCTCGACGATGGTGCCGCCTTCGCGGTCCCAGCTCGTGATTCGGTTGCCCATCAATTTGTTGTACGCGACAACGAGTGTGAACAGGTTGACGATCGGAATGCCGAGGGCTTCGCCGCGAATCCAGACTCCGCCGGTGCGCGAAAGGGCTTGGAAGAAATTGAGATTCTCACCAGTGTTCGTGCGGACCCGTACGCCCAGCAGCGCCTTGCCGGGCGTCGTGCCCAGCGTCGACATCAGCAGCGACTCAACAACGATCCACCCGATCCAGGTGCACGCGTACCCCAGCAGCTTGGCTTCCATTCCCGGCCGCAATCCCATGATAAATGCGATGCCCACGACGACCGACCCTAGCCCAAAGGCGATGGAGCGATCGATGGACCGTGCGAAATATCGGACCCAAGGCCGCGGCTCGGGAGTCTGGGCGCTGATCTCCTCGGCAATCTGATACATCGAATCCACTTGTGACATCAGCGCGCCCTTCGACCGACCCTACCCCGCGGCCACTGACCACCGCCCACTAGGCGGCGAAACGACAGCGCCCGGGCCGGAAAAGTATCTCGGCTGTTTTTTGCTATCGGTCCGCGGGAGGGGTGGAATAACCAACGATCGCAGAGATGCTGCAACCATCGGATGGTTCAAACGAGATTTATGGAGATCATCAATTGTTCGTGACGGTATGTCTCGAACGTGCGGTTCGTTTGCATCACGCGGCTGTCCGGCACTACATTCGGCGGCATGAAACCTTCGCGCCCGCTTTTGCCGTGTCTTGTTTTGCCCACATTGCTCCTGCTCGCCGTCGGATGTCAGGGGCGCGATCCGAAGGAGTATCCTTCCATCGGGACGATCGAGCGGCTCGATCCGCGGTTTGACAAGCTCGTGCCGCCGGGCGCGGTGCTCGAGAAGATCGGCGACGGACTTGTCTGGTGCGAGGGGCCGGTCTGGTTTAGCGAGGGCGGGTATCTGCTCTTCTCCGACATCCCGCGCAACCGCATCGACACATGGAAGGACGGCACGATCAGCGTCTTCCTTACTCCCAGCGGCTACACGGACGCAGCGCCGCGTGGCGGTGAACTGGGGTCCAACGGCCTGACGCGCGATCATGAAGGCCGCCTCGTCTCCTGCGAGCATGGCGACCGCCGGGTCGCGCGTCTCGAAAAGGACGGCAGCAAAACCACGCTCGCCGACCGATACCGCGGCAAACGCTTCAACAGCCCAAACGACCTGGTCTACAAGTCCAACGGCGACCTCTATTTCACCGACCCCATCTACGGCCTGGAGCTTCGCGAAAAAGACCCGAAGCGCGAGCTTGATTTCAACGGCGTCTACCGTCTTTCCAAAGACGGCAAACTCACCTGCATTATCAATGATCTCAGCTATCCCAACGGCATCGCCTTCTCGCCCGATGAGAAGACGCTGTACGTTGCGGTCTCCGATCCCAAACGAGCAGTGTGGATGGCCTATGACGTGCAGCCGGATGGGTCTGTGTCAAATGGCCGCGTGTTGTTCGATGCGACATCGCTGGCGGCTTCGCGCAAAGGCCTGCCCGATGGGATGAAGGTTGATCGCGACGGAAACATCTTCGGCGCAGGACCGGGCGGCATCCTCGTCCTGTCGCCCAAAGGCGAGCATCTGGGGACGATCGAGACGGGACAGCCGACGTCCAACTGCGCCTGGGGCGAGGACGGCACCGTGCTCTATATCACCGCGAACATGAACCTCTGCAGGATCAAGCTAAGTACGAAGGGGATGCTACCGGAGGTGGGCCACAAGTGAGGTCCGCGGCTGAGGGGACCGACCTCATCCGTTTAGTCCTGCTCGCGCGGTCGAAGCCCGACGGGCCGAGCCTTTTTCCTGCTCCGCTTGGGGGGCGTTTTCCTTTCGCTGGCGCGAAACGCGCCTCGCAAGCGAGGCGGCTAAACGTCGGTGACGGAGGCCGACGATTTCCCGCGGCGCTCAAACATCAGACACATGTCATCCGAGCATCAGGCGTGCGCCGCGACTTGCTGCTGGGCGTGAACGCCTTCCGCGAACTCCTCGATCATTTTGCTGTTGTATGCCGGGATGTCATCGGGCTTGCGGCTGGTGACCATGCCGCCATCGACTACGACTTCCTGATCCACCCAATTCGCGCCGGCGTTCTTGAGGTCGGTTCGCAACGAGGGCCAACTCGTAACCGTGCGGCCTTCCACTGCTTCGGCCTCGATCAGTATCCAAGGCCCGTGGCAGATCGAAGCAACCGGCTTTCCCGCGCGGAAGAACGCTTTTACGAACTCGACGGCTTGCGGGATGGTGCGAAGCTTGTCGGGGTTGATCACCCCGCCGGGTAGATGAATGGCGTCGTAATCGTCTGGGTTGGCCTGATCCAGCGGCGTATCCACGTCAAAATAGTCGCCCCACTCGGTCATCTTCCAGCTTCGTACG
Source organism: Phycisphaerales bacterium (assembly GCA_028288945.1). GTDB lineage: Bacteria > Planctomycetota > Phycisphaerae > Tepidisphaerales > Tepidisphaeraceae > RYN-428. The sequence goes on along the minus strand of JAQGHH010000236.1, from coordinate 4,386 downwards.
CGGTCGGGGTTGGGGGAGATGAGATCGACCCCCGCGCCCGCGTCTTCCAGGGCTTTGCGGGGCTCGGTCATCTCTACATGTTCGAAACCGTCGGCCACAAGAATCGCCACTTTTTTACCTGAAAGTCTGTCCGCCATGTCGCATGCTCCTTTCTAAACCAAACGTGCCGGCCGAAGCGGCCCGCACTGGGTAAGGCGAAAATGCAACGGAAGTGCCAATCGGGGAATTTGAGCAGCCGATCATGCGGAAAATGGGAAAGTGCGTGCTGCTTGAGGCCGATGAGACGGCTGGGCAATGTGCCGGAAGGCACGTCCCATAGGCTCAGCCTTTTGTCCAGCAACCCGTACTCGTCATTGGGAGCCGCCGGAGTATGCACGACCCGTATCTCAATGGATCGATGGAAATGTCGTCCTCCCCCGCCCCCCACCGCGACGCGCCACGAAGTGCGCCGGCGGCTATCGAGGCGGTCGATCGGCACCTGGGCAAGGTTCCCCGGCCGGGCCCGCAGGATAGTCGAGGGCGATCAGGACCGGCGGGTGTCGTCGCACGATCTGTATCGTGTGCTGTCACCTGCACAGTCGAATGCGGCGGTAAACGCCGCGTGGAACGTGACGCAGCGTTTACAGCACCAAGCCGCCACCGCCCGCCGACGGATGCGGCAGGCGACGCTCGTTGCAGCGGGCGGATGGGTGTGTGCGGCGGCACTCACCATGGGCGGGTTCGTCGCATCACAACGGGCCGAGGAAAATTTCGACCAGGCCACGACCCAATCGCGGCGTCTCATCGAGCAGATGCGCGCCGACCGCAAGGCCGCCGTCGCGGCGATTCAGGAACGCAACGCACTCCGTGGCGATCTCCTCGTCTCGCACACGTCGAATCAAGAAGCGATCCCATAACTGCCGAGCCCGTCTTTTCGTGGCGCGGCCACCTCGCCCATGTGCCGCGGCGCCAGCGCTTCGATGCGCGATTGCTTGACTCCCCCGCCGCTCGCCTCTACCACACTCGCGTGCAGAAAACTGTTGTAATCAACGCCGTGGGTCTCACGCCTTCGTTGATCGGCGAATTCACACCGCGACTGCGCGCGTTCCGCGACGCCGGGAAACTGGCGGCCGTAGGATCGGTCCTGCCGGCGGTGACGACTTCCGTGCAATCCACTTATCTCACCGGCACGTGGCCGAGCGAACACGGCGCTGTCGGAAACGGATGGTATTTCCGCGACGAGTGCGAGGTGAAATTCTGGAAGCAGGCCAACCCGCTCGTCGGTCGCCCGAAGATCTGGGACAGGGCCAGGGAGATCGATCCGTCCTTCACCTGCGCCAACCTCTTCTGGTGGTACGCGATGTATTCCACCGCGGACTACACTGTCACCCCCCGCCCCATGTACCCGGCGGACGGGCGAAAGCTGCCGGACGTCTGGACGCATCCGGTGGATTTGCGTTTTACGTTGCAGCAGGAGCTCGGCCAATTTCCGCTCTTCAAGTTCTGGGGGCCGGCTACTTCAATCGAATCGACGCAGTGGATTGCGGACGCGGCCGTTAAGGTCGATCAGCGATTCAATCCGACGCTGACGCTCGTTTATCTGCCGCATCTGGATTATTGCCTCCAGCGATTCGGGCCGGATCCCGCGCGCAGCGCCCAGGACCTGCGCGACCTGGACAAAGTCTGCGGCCAGCTCATCGACCATTTCCGCTCACGTGGGGCGAGGGTCATTATTCTTTCCGAGTATGGGATTACCGCAGTCTCGCGGCCGGTACACCTCAACCGCGTGCTGCGGGAGCGCGGGTTGATCACGGTTCGCGAGGAAATGGGGCGCGAGCTGCTGGATCCGGGAGCGAGCCGGGCGTTCGCGGTCGCAGACCATCAGGTGGCGCACGTATATGTGAATGATGCGAGCCGGCTGGCGGAGGTGAAGGAGCTGCTGGAGAAGACGCCGGGCGTGGAGCGGGTTCTGGACGAATCGGGGAAGCGGGAGTGGAAGATCGATCATCCGCGGTCGGGGGAACTGGTGGCAATTGCCGAGCCCGGTGCGTGGTTTACATATTACTATTGGACGGATGAGGCGCGGATGCCTGACTTCGCCCGTACGGTGGATATCCACCGCAAACCGGGCTACGACCCGGGTGAGTTGTTCATCGATCCGAAGCTTGCGATGCCGAAGGCAAAAATTGCGCTAGCTCTTTTGCGCAAGAAGCTTGGGTTCCGGACGATGCTGGAAGTCATCCCGACTGATGCAGAGCTTGTTCGCGGCTCCCACGGCCGCCCGACGACCGATCCCAAGGAGGGTGCGATGTTGATGAGCGATCAGCCGGAGCTGCTGACATCCGATTCGCTGGCGCCTACGGACGTTTTCCACACCATCTTGCGCCATTTGCAATAGCCAACTCATGCTCGGGTAATAACATGTTGCGACGACTGTACGGGGACGCGGCACACGGCCGCTCGGCGGGTTTGCGGGGAATTTGCTGAATTAGCAAAGCGGAATGCTTATCCGGCTTGCATCGGAACTTAACCCTCGGTACATTGCCTCTTCTGGCCTGCCAAGGGCCCCCGCGTCGGTCCACCCGATTGGGATGAGGACTGAACGCGGTTTTTGTTTTACATCTTCGCACTAACCCCAAGCCCCATTGTGGATTCGCGACTTGGCCGCAGGGTTTTCGCACGGGCTGACGGCCCTAACCGCACACTTTACCGTGTTGGGCCGTGTGTTTTGGAGCTTCGATTTATGGCACAGCAGAACCAGGCAGAACTAGTAAAATCGCTCGTGGACGCCGGCGTCCACTTCGGGCACCGCGTCAGCCGCTGGAATCCCAAGATGGAGCCCTACATCCACGGCAAGCGGAACATGATTCACATCATTGATGTCCGCGAAACCGTCAAGGGCTTGCTGCGAGCCCGGCGGTTCCTTCAGAACATCGTGGCAGGCGGCAAAGACGTGCTCTTCGTCGGCACCAAGCGCCAGGCCCGCCACCCGCTGGAAGAAGAAGCCAAGCGTTGCGGCATGCACTACGTCGCCGAGCGCTGGCTGGGCGGTACGCTTACCAACTTCCGCACGATCCGCGCCCGCCTCAACCGCCTTGAAGAGCTTGAAAAGCTCTGGGCCACCGGGCAGATCGAGACTTATTCCAAGAAGATGAAGGCCACGCTCCAGCGCGAGATGACCAAGATCAAGACGAACCTCGAAGGCATCCGCAAGATGGAGCGCATGCCCGGCGCGATGTTCATCGTCGACACCCGCCGCGAGCACATTGCGGTGAAGGAAGCCCGCAAGCTGGGCGTGCCGACGGTTGCGCTGATCGACACCGACAGCGACCCCGACCAGATCGACCTGCCGATCCCGGGCAACGACGACGCGATGCGGGCCGTGGAGATCATTCTTCACGACCTGGCGGACGCGATCATCGAAGGCAAGCAGGGCCGGTCGGCGGAGAAGGGTGACGACGCGGCCAGCCAGCAGCGCCGCCGCAGCGCCCGTAGCCAGTTCCGTGCCGAAGAGGGTGGCGCACCCGCCCCGCTCGAGCCGGGCGTGCCCCCGATCGAGAACCCGGCGATCGAGCCGGCCGTGGCCGCGCCCGTCGGTGAGCCCGTCGCGGCCGCCCAGGGCGCATAACCGTCACAAGCAAGGCAAATTGCTCCGAATCAAAAGGGCGAGGCTTGCCTCGCCCTTTTTTCGTCACTACAAACAAACAGATTATTTGGGAGTCACCCCATGGCAGAAATTAGCGCCAAGAGCGTCAACGAACTTCGGGCCAAGACCGGCTTGGGCATGATGGAATGCAAGAAGTTGCTGACCGAAGCCGGCGGCGACATCAACACCGCCATCGACAACGCCCGCAAGAAGGGGCTCAAGTCGTCGATCGCCGAGCGCGCCACGACCGAAGGCCGCGTGGTCCTCACGATCAGTGATGACAGGAAGCGCGGCGCCGCGGTGGCGGTCGCCTGCAACACCGACTTCACCGCCAAGAGCGAGCCGATCGCGCATATCGCAGAGTCGGCGGTAAAAAAGCTTCTGGCCAACCCGTCCGCCAATGTTGCGGAAGACGCACAGCTTAAGGCGGAACTGACTGCGGTCGCCCAGCAGACCGGTGAGAACGTGCAGCTTGGCCGGGCCGCGGCCATTGAAGGCGCGACCGTCGGCGGCTACCTCTACAGCACCGCCGGCAAGGGGAAGATCGCTGTGCTGATGGCGTTTTCGGGCGCGGCCGATGATGCGCTGATTTCGCAATTGGGCATGCACATCACCGCCGCCCGCCCGCTGGCGCTGACCCGCGACGAAGTGCCGGCGGACCTCGTCGCCAAGGAGCGCGAGATCGCCGTCGAGCAGGCCAAGGCCACCGGCAAGCCGCAGAACATCGCCGAGAAAATCGCCGAAGGAAAGCTCAACGCCTT
>JAQGHH010000202.1 GCA_028288945.1 Phycisphaerales bacterium | reverse complement strand
AGGTATCGCACCGGCGGCATGAAGACGCGCAGCACGCCGTTGCGGACTTGCGTGGAGAGGGCCGTGCGGACGATCCACGGCGCGGAGACTCCGTGCGCGGGAGGCAGAGCGGGAGTAAGCGAACGTCGGCGGGAAAGGTCGCGATCGGCAGCGACCGCGCCGGGGCGCGGGCCGGGCGCAAGTTCGGGGCCGAGGGTTTGCTCTGCATACCCGCGCGGGTTGCGCGGCTCGGGAGCGCCGGCGAGATATCGCTGCCGGGCGATCTGGTCGCGCGGCGGCAAGGGGCCGCGGTCGGCCCACGGGTCGAGTTCATGCAGGAACGGGTAGTCGGACTTGACGACCCACGGCAGCGAATCGAGCGGCAGACGATACCCCATCGGCGAATCGCCCGGGATCAGGTACATCCGCTCGGGCCGGAAAAACCATTCGCCGCTTATCCACGCCCCGCTGCCGTCGGTGTACCGCTCGCGCCGTAGCGGCAGCGCGTAGCCGACGACCTTGTCGATCCCCTGCTCGAAGACGCGCGCCAGCCTCGCCCGTTCCTCGCGGTTTTCCAGTTTGCTGTCCAGCGGGTCCACGTTGACGGGCAGGCGGCGTTCCTTCCACAGGTGGTACCAGACGTCCTCGTAGCCGGGGATCAGGAAGTGCGGTTCCACGCCGAGCCGCTCGGCGAGGCGCACCGCAAAGGCCCGTGCGTCATTTTCGGTGTGGCGGTGCGGCCTGGTCTCATCCGCGATGAGCGACTTGTCGCGCCAGACGGGTTGGCCGTCCTTGCGCCAATAGAGCCCCATCGCCCAACGCGGCAGCGACTCGCCGGGGTACCACTTGCCCTGGCCGTGGTGCAGAAAACCTTCGGGCGCGAACTTGTCGCGCAGCCTTCGGACCAGCTCATCCCCCCGACGGTATTTCATGGCCCCGAGCGCGGCGCTCGTCCATTCCGGGCCGTCCATGTCGTCGATCGAAACGAAGGTCGGCTCCCCGCCCATGGTGAGGCGAACGTCGCCGCGTTTGAGGTCCGCGTCCACCTGATGGCCCAGGTTTTCGATCTCCGCCCACTGCTCGTCCGTGTACGGCTTGGTGACGCGTGGGTCTTCATGAATGCGCGTGACACTCATGGCGAAGCTGAAGTCGTCCTTGGGCGCGCCGTTCCCGTCGCCGTGGGAAGCGCCGTCCTCCGGGTCGGAGGTGACGACTTCCTGATCGTCGAACGAGCAATATCCGGTAATGGCCGCCGCGGTGACGGGATCGGCCGAGCAGGCCAGCGGGATGTGCCCTTCGCCGGCCAGCAGGCCCGACGTCGGATCGAGCCCCACCCATCCCGCGCCCGGCAGAAAGACTTCGGCCCAGGCGTGCAGGTCGGTGAAATCGCGCTCCGCGCCGCTGGGGCCGTCGAGGCTTTTCACGTCGGCCACGAGCTGAATGAGATATCCCGAGACGAAACGCGCCGCGAGCCCCAGTTGCCGCAGGATCTGCACGAGCAGCCAAGAAGTGTCGCGGCATGAGCCGCTGAGGAGTGTAAGCGTGTCTTCGGGCTTCTGGATACCCGGCTCAAGGCGGATGAGGTACTTGATTTCCTTGCTGAGCCGATGGTTGAGCTCGACGAGGTAGTCGACGGTCTTGACGTTTTCCTTGCGTACCTGCGCGACGTAATCCGTGACCTTCGGCCCGGCCGGGCCCGCTTCGAGGTATGGAGTCAGCTCGCGCGCCTGCACGGCGTCATACTTGAACGGATAGCTCTCCGCGTCCTTGTCGACGAAGAAATCAAACGGGTTGACGACCGTCAGCTCGGCGACGAGATCGACCTCAACTGAAAAATTCCGCGTCTGCTTTGGAAAGACGAGTCGGGCAAGACGGTTGCCGTAAGGATCCTGCTGCCAGTTGATGAAATGGCCCTCGGGCTTAACGGAGAGTGAATAACTGAGCACCGGCGTGCGGCAATGCGGCGCGGGGCGAAGCCGAAGCACGTGCGGGGAGAGCCAGACGGGGCGCGCGTACTTATACGACGTTTTGTGATTCAGCGCAACGCGAATTGCCATGTTACGGAGGTCTCAGATGCACCGCGATCGCGCGAAAACAACGGCCGGGTGGGTTCGCCGTTGAGGTTGGTTACTGGGAAGTATATCGGGGTTGGCTTGCCAGTCGAGCGTCGGGATTTCCGACATGGAAGTTTTCACCAGGGTTGGCGCACTGTACCTCCAGACAGCCGGGCCGCCTTGGGAGACTGAATTATGCTTGGGTTCCGCACGAAAAAAGCCGAAAAGCGTCGGCCTTCGAGGCCGCGCAACGTGATTGAGGTGCTGGAGTCGCGCCAACTCCTCTCCGCAACGGTGGGCGCGACGATGCACACGAACGTCGTCTTTCTCCCTAGCGCCGCGACCTCAACGAATTCCATTCAGGGTTACACCCCCGCGCAAATCCGCACCGCATACGATTTCAGCCAGATCACTTTCCCGAGCGGAACCTCCGCCGACGGCGCGGGGCAGACGATCGCCATCGTGGACGCTTACAACGATCCGAACATCACCAGTGACCTGAGCGTGTTCGATACGCAGTTCGGGCTGGCCGCGCCGCCGAGCTTCAAGATCGTGAACCAGACCGGCGGCAGCAAGCTCCCTTCCACCGATTCGGGCTGGGCGGGGGAAATCGCGCTCGACGTGGAGTGGGCACACGCGATGGCGCCCAAGGCAAATATCATGCTTGTCGAGGCAAGCTCTTCCAGTGTGACGGATTTGCTGGCGGGCGTGAAATACGCGGCGGGCGCGCCAGGGGTTTCGGTCGTCTCGATGAGCTGGGGCGGCAGTGAGTTTTTCAGCTGGGGCGGGGGCGAGTTCGCCAGCCAGACCGCATACGACTCCTATTTCACCACGCCGGCGGGCCATCAGGGCGTCACGTTCATCGCCGCCGCCGGCGACAGCGGCGTGCAGGGCGGTGTCGATTGGCCCGCCAGCTCGCCCAACGTCCTCTCCGTCGGCGGCACAACACTCAACACGCTAAATGCTAGCGGCACCTACGGCAGCGAATCCTCCTGGAGCGGAACGAGCGGCGGCTACAGCCAGGTCGAGAGCCAGCCGACGTACCAGAAGAATGCGATCACTTCTTCGGCCCGTGCCGTTCCTGATGTGTCGTACAACGCCGACCCAAATACCGGGTTCGCCGTCTACGATTCGCTGCCCTCTCAAGGTTACAGCGGCTGGCAGGAGGTGGGCGGCACCAGCGCCGGCGCGCCACAGTGGGCCGCGTTAATCGCCATCGCAGACCAGGGCCGGGTCATCGCGGGCCAGGCCACGCTCGACGGCGCGTCGCAGACGTTGCCGATGCTCTACAACCTTTACAGTGCGCCCTCGACGACCGGCTACTCGACGTACACTTCGTCGTTCAACGACGTGATCGACACGAGCGCATCCAATCCCTGGCAATGGCGTTGGGGCCGTGGCGGGTCCAGCGGCTCGCAGGCGGTCGCGGGGTACGATGCGATCACCGGATTGGGAACGCCCCACGCGCAGAATGTTGTTGCCGCGCTGACTTCGACGACCACCAGCTCGACGTCCGGATCAGGCTCATCGTCCGGAACATCGGGCTCGAACGGCTCATCCAGCGCCGCTCCGCAAGCGCTACCGGCTTCGTCGATTACCGGCGTCTTCACGACCTCCGCGCCCGTCAGCGTGATTGGTGGCGCATCCGGCTATCTCAAGCTCCGCCTGACCAACACCGCGGGCACGCGCTTCACGGGGCCGATCACGATCACGCTCTATGCATCGAGCGACAGCGCCCTCTCCTCGAACGACGCCTCCGTCGTCGCGCTCACGCTGCCAAAGGTCACCTTGCGGGCGGGGGCCTCGAAGGTGGTGAAGCTGAAATTCAGTTATCCGTCCGGCGTTGCCGACGGGAGTTATTACTTCGTCGCGTCCGTCGATGCGACGGGCACCAACACCGCCCCGGCCACCGCGGCAACCGCCGCCACGACTTCCATCGCAGCGCCGACGGTCGATCTCTCCACGACATTCGGCGGGGGCCAGAGCGTGCGCGTCACGCCCGGCAAAGGCGGCACGGCGACAGTCACCATTCAAAACCAGGGCAACGTGACGGCGTCTGGCACGATCAACCTCGACCTCTACGCCTCCACCGGCAGCACGCTGGATTCATCGGCACAGATCCTGGCGAGCATCGCGAATCGCACCATTCACCTGCGGGCCGGGCGCTCGATGACGTTCCACGTGCATTTCGTCGCGCCGCAGGGCCAAGCGGGCGGTACGTATAATCTGATCGCGTCCGTTACATCATCGACGCAGCCGAGTGACGGCAACGCGAGCAACGATGTCGCCGTGACCGGTACAAGCGCTTAAAAAATAATCGGTACAATCGCTTACGCCAAGTATCGGCAGCGATGCAACTGGCGCGAACGGGGCAAAGATGTTGCAAGTGACTTGTTAATCGAGTAATCTCTTTCTTGTCGGCGGGTATTCCCCGAAGAAGGTTCCCCCCCTCCTTCTTCACCCCTCCGACTTTTTTTGCGCTGTCATCGCATTTTGCAGCACTGTCATTTTCCCCAAGCACACCTTTTGCAAAGCAACCTCGACTCATTCGTGAAACGTTTCTGCCTTCCCGGTGAATGACGAGCTCTTGCGGTCTTAATTTTTTTCGCGTCGTTTTCCATTCGTCGGCGTCTATGTAGGCGGGCGCGACTGGGCGCGAGCGGCTCTAAAAATTTCCCCGTGGATATCTCCTACACGATGTAGTAGAGTTTGAAACTACATGGCGTAGGAGCATATTTCTGAAAGCCGTCGCAAAGGAGTGAATTGCGTGGGAGCGAACGTGCCATCCGTCAGTGACGCCGAGCTGGACGTGCTCAAGGCCCTTTGGGACCGCGGGCCGGGGACGGTCCGTGAAGTGGAGTCGCGGCTTCGCCGGCGCCGGCGGAAGTGGGCCTACACCACCGTCCTCACGCTCCTCTCCCGCCTTCGCGATAAAGGGTACGTCACGAGCGACAAGGGTGCCGGCGACAAAGGCGGGGCCGCACACGTTTTCGAAGCCGCGGTTTCTCGCGACCAACTCTTGCGCAACGGCCTGACCGAACTGGCCGACCGGATGTGCGACGGCGTCGCCAGCCCGCTGGTGCACGCGCTGGTGCAGGGTCGGCGGTTTTCCGCGGACGAGATCGCCGGGCTTCGCAAGCTGCTCGACGAGATGGATGCCAGGGAGTGACCGATGGTCTGGTGGACTTTCCAGAGCCTCGTCGTGGCTGCCCTCCTCGCGGGCCTCGTGCAGCTCCTTTGCCGCACGTGCCCCATCGGGCCGGTCGGACGTCACGCGCTGTGGCTGGTCGTCCTGCTGAAGCTGCTCACTCCGCCGGTGGTCGCATGGCCCTGGGCCGTGCATGACCCACTGTCGCCGATTTTGAAACAGCGCGTGCCTGAACACGCCAATACAGTCGCGACCATTTCGCCGACGCTTGCGCCGCCTGTCATTTCTCCGCCGCCTCAAGACGACATCTCGGCGGCAGACTTGCCCTTGCCGCCCGACGTGGATGCGCCTGCCGCTTACGTGGATGTGCCCGCCCCGCCGTCGCCATCGGTGCACGCGCCCGAGATATCCACTGCCCCTCGCGCTGCTGCGCCAGCCACCGCGGCTGTTCCTCCCGCCAAGTGGTCACCTGCCTCGCTCGTGCCTGTGGCCGCGGGGATTTGGATTGTCGGCGGATTCTTCTTTGCCGCGGTGCAGCTCGTGCGGCTCAGCCGCATGGCGCTGCTGCTCCGTCATTCGACACCGGCCGACAAGGCGCTCATTGATTGCGCGGACAAACTGGCCGCACACCTGGGCGTTCGCCCGGTCCGCATTCGAATCGTGCCGGGAATTGTTTCGCCGATGATCTGGTCTGTCGGGAAGCCTGAGCTCCTCTGGCCGGGCACGTTGCCGGCGGGCATGGCGGAGAATTCCCTGCGCGGTCTGATCGTCCACGAACTGGCCCACGTGAGGCGTCGGGATCATTGGGTGGGATGGCTGGAGCTGGTGGCGGGGTGCGTGTGGTGGTGGAACCCGCTGTTCTGGTACGTGCGCCATCAGTTGCGCGAAAATGCGGAGCTGGCGTGTGACGGGTGGGTGGTGCAGACGCTGCCCGCCAGCCGCCGGGGGTATGCCGAGGCGCTGGTGGCGGTGTGTGAATCGATGTGCGATCGAGTTGCAATTCAAAAGAGGGCCCCCGCCGCCCCGATGCCCGCATTGGGCATCGGCACCGGCGGCCGCCGATTCATGGAAAGGAGACTGGTCATGATCCTTCGCGATCAAGTTGCGCTGCGTCTTCCCCGATTGGTGATGCTCGCGGTCTCGGTGCTGTCGCTGGCCGCCCTGCCGGCGTGGTCGCAAAAAGCGACTGATGAATCTGACGCGAAAGCGACCGCGGAGAAAAGGGTGTCGCGGGTGAACGTTGCCGAACGCATGGACTACGTGCGCTGGAATCCGCCGGGGCTGCCCGCCGAAGCGCAAAATCTCATCGCGCGGTCCGCCGAGCAGGACGCCGAGATCCGGCGCGAGGCGGCGCGAAAGCTCGGCGAGAATCGGGCCGCATTGATCCGCGAACTCACCGAGCTTCAGGACAAGTACACGAAATCCGGGCAGCTCGATGAAGCCGTCGCGGTGCGCGACCGCATCCGTCAGCTCGAAGGAGCGCGACCGACGCGCGCGAACGGCTGGGGCAACGTGCGGCCCGACCCGGGTGCGCTGACTCAATTCCGCGAGCAAGTCGGCCAGACCTTCAATTTTGAAGTCACCGGTGCGACCGACGGCTCGGTCTGGGGCGACGGCGTTTACACGGACGATTCGGCCCTCGCCACGGCGGCGGTGCATGCCGGAGTCCTGCAGCCCGGGGAGCACGGGGTCGTACGGGTGACGATGTTGCCAGGCCAGGATCATTATGAAGGCTCTACCCGCAACGGGGTCGCCAGTGCCCCCTATGGCCCCTGGCCCGGCAGCTACCGCGTGGCCTCGGCGCGATCAAAATGGCCCGGCGCCTACCGCCCCGCGCCGCCAATCGCCGACCGCGGCAGGCTCAGCGAATATCGCGACCGCGTCGGGCAAAGCTTCCTCTTCACCACCACCGGATCCGAGGACGGCACGATCTGGGGCAACGGCGTCTACACGGATGACTCGCCGCTCGCGGTGGCCGCGGTGCACGCGGGGCTCGTGAAGGTCGGCCAGCAGGGCGTCGTCCGCGTGACGATTCTGCCCGGCCAGGACAGTTACACCGGCTCGACTCAGAACGGAATCACCAGCCAGCCGTACGGATCGTTCCCCGGCAGCTATCGCGTCGAGCCCGCGGGCACGGAAGGCGTGCCATTCTCAGGGCCGGTTCCCAAGGTGATGTCGCCGGCTGAAGTGGACCTCTCCCAGTTCCGCGGGCGGCCCGGCCACTTGATCGTCATGCAGATCACCGGCGCGACCGGCGGCAGCGTGTGGGGCAGCGACGTGTACACGGACGATTCGTCGATCCCCGCCGCCGCCGTTCATGCCGGCGTCCTGAAAGACGGAGAAACCGGAATCGTGCAAATCACCACCCTTCCCGGCCGGGACAGCTATCCCGGCGTAATCCGCAACGGCGTGGAAAGCCGCGCGTGGGACCAATGGGGCGGCAGCTTCCGAATCGAGCGCCATGGCGAGCCCACCGGCCAGAGAATCCAGAAGCAATGGGAAGACGTCACCAAGCTGAAGACAACCAACGAAGTTCCGCGCGACGGGACCGACCGGTTGGACGCGCCCCCGGCTGCGAAAGACGAAATTCAAGGCTTCTAACCTCCACGAACCATCCCCAGTACAAGAGGCGGCGTCCCGCAGACGCCGCCTTTTTTCGTCGGGCGACGCAGAGCTCTTTTCCACTCTTCGGGAATCAACATTGGATGTTGCCGGGTTCCGTTCCCCATAAAAACCGGGCGTCGAATTACGCGCCGCCGACGAAATAGAAGGGTGAAGGTCGACCCCAGGTTGAAGTGGCGGTTGCGATCGACCGCGCGTCTTTCGTTTCAGAACGTCGCCCCAAACGCGTGCGGCGTATGGCGAATAATCGGCTCCCGGCCCTCGGGCCAGACCACCGCGACGACGTCGAAGCGTGCGGGCGGCTGAGGGGCTCCGTAGCGGCTCAGGTAGATGCGGGCGACTCGGGTGAGCTGGTGTTGCTTGGCGGCGTGGACCTGGTCTTCGGGGTTGGGGTCGTCGTAGGCCCGGGTCTTTACTTCGACGAAAACCAGCTCGTCTTTATCGCGGGCGATGATGTCGATTTCACCGATCTCACAACGGAAGTTGCGGACGATGATCCGGTACCCCTGGTTGCGGAGATAGCGGGCGGCCATGTTCTCGCCGCGGTCGCCCAAGGCGTCCTTCTGCGGCAGCGTCTTGAACAGAGCTTGGAACCACTTGGTTACCATTGTGCGGGAGGGCGACGAGAATGGAGGATGGAAGATAGAGGATGGCGAAGACTGCGCAATCTTCTATCTTTCGATACTCGTTCTGTGACGGAGAATCCAAGAGGACGAGAATCACTCCCCGCCATCCTCGATCCTCTATTCTCCATCCTCGTTTTCGCACCACACCCGCTCACGTCGCTGACGTCGCGAGCTCGGCGGTCCGCTCGGCCTGATCGGCGGCGGGCTTGGGTTCGGTGCGCTTTTCCTTGCGCTTCTCGGCGAGACGGACGGACTTGCCGACGCGGTCGCGTAGGTAGAAGAGCTTGGCCCGGCGGGCTTCGCCGCCACGCTTCACGACCACCTTGGAAATGAACGGCGAGTGCTTGGGGAAAATGCGCTCGACGCCTTCGTTGTTCACGATCCGGCGGACGGTGAACGTCTCGTTGATGCCCCGGCCCTTATTCATGATGACGGTGCCGGAGAAGATCTGGATCCGCTCCTTCTCGCCTTCGATGATCCGCGTATGCACGTCAACCGTGTCGCCGATATCAAAACTGGGGATGTTCTCTTTCTTCAGGTGCTGCTGCTCGACGGATTCGATAATTCGGTTGATCATGGCTCTAACTCCGATCCGGGGCCCTGACGTACGACCGCGGGCCGGGAAGAAATATACCGTACTTCAGTCGTTCGGGTTCGGCCGCTCCTGGGAAGCGTCCGACGCCCGTCTCTTTTTTTTCGGCCGGGCGGCGGGCTCTTGCGGGCCGTTTTTTTCCAGGTAAGCCTGCCAGAGGTCCGGCCTGCGTCCTTGCGTGCGGAGCTTACGCTGCTCCAGCCGCCATTGCGCGATCAAGCGGTGGTTGCCACTGAGCAACACGTCCGGCGTCGCCATTCCGTTGAACTCGCGCGGGCGGGTGTACTGGGGGTATTCCAGCAACCCGTCGGCGAACGTCTCGTCCGCCGCCCCGTCTTGTGCGCCCAGCGCACCCGGGAGCAACCGCACGACAGAGTCGACGACGACCATCGCCGCCAGTTCTCCGCCGCTCAAAACATAGTCGCCGATGCTCACTTCCATCGGCGACAGGCCCTCGATGATACGCTCGTCGAAGCCTTCGTAATGCCCGGCGATCAGGAGCAACCGATCTTTTTTGACCAGCTCCTCGGCCAGGCTTTGATCGAACACCCGGCCCTGCGGGCTGAGCAGAATCCGCGTCGCGGGACGGGGGTCCTGCTGCTCGGCGGTCGCGACGGCGTCGAATACCGTCTGGCACATCATGACCATCCCGGGCCCGCCGCCGAAGGGTTTATCGTCAACTGACTTGTGGGCGTCAGTCGCAAAATCCCGGAAGTTGGTCAGGTGGTAGCTGACCAGTCCTTTTTCCGCCGCCCGCTTGGGGATGCTCGTGCCGAGGATCGGGCCGAACATCTCCGGAAAGAGCGTCAGGATATCGATTCGCAACGGCATACGGAGCAAGCCAGTTCAGCGGGGCTACACCTCCTCATGTCCTTATGCGGGCGATACCCAGCCTTTGCTTAGCCGCCCCGCAAGCGAGGAGGCTAAACGGTTAAGTCAAATTACTCCAGCGGTCCGCGCAAGGAGGAGCGAACTCCTTACCGGAGGCGCTTACGCCGGTTTTGCTTCCGCGGGCGCGGCACCGGCGGCCGCGGGAACAACCTTGGGCTTGCCGGGCCTAGGGAGGCGGAGCATCTTGTGCTCCACGCCCTGCTTTTTCAGCAGCGAAGAAACCGTCTCCGACGGGATCGCGCCCTTGTCCATCCATTCCCGGCACTTGTCGAGCTGGGCGTTGAACTGCTTGGCCTGG
>JAQGHH010000009.1 GCA_028288945.1 Phycisphaerales bacterium | reverse complement strand
GGCGCCCTCTGATGACGCACACCGCAGCGTGACCCCGGCGGCTGCCGCGCCACCCGCGGCCAAGCCGCCGCAGACGGCGCGGACCGCTCCGCCCGCGCCCCAAGTACCTGCCAAACCCGGAGTTCCTTCGATTAAAAAGACTACAAGCCCTGTATCGCGCGGCGCGCAGGGGCCCGCTCCCGCCAAGCCCGGGCCGGCTGCACTAGCGCAAGCCGTGCCCGCCGCCCTGGCGGCCCGACCCGCGCCCGCGGCCAGGGCCGGCGACGTGCCGCCGGTGTCGGCATCACGGACCAAGCGCCCGCAAAAGTCCGCATCTGGGCCGATCCGGCGCGTATTGCCGCCACCCGCCGCCGTGGCGGAACACGCTCCGCCGGTGGTCGAGCAGGTGTCGCCGCCCGCCGAGCCCCTGGCGCTCGTCGTTGAGCCGATGGTCGGGTCGGGGATGGAGCAGGTCGTCACCAAGCTCGCGCTAGACCAGACGGCGCAGCACGTTGAGCACTCGGCGGGGAGCGCGCTGGAGCGTCTCACGGGACTCGATGAGCGTCCGACGTATTCGTCCGGCGCGGCCCATGCCGCGGAATACGGCAGCAACTCCTTCGCCGCCGCAGCCCAGCAAGCGGCCCCGCCCGTCGCGACCGCGGCGCCGAGCGCGCCAGCGCCCGATGACGTGCCGATCGCGTGGGTTGCCGCGCCCGCTGCGCCCGCCCCCGCGGCTTCACCCCCTCGCCCTGTCCAGGCTCCGGCCGGCACGTCGTATGTGACGTTGTTCGTCTGCCCGATCGCGTTCCTTATGTTCGCCGGCGGCGCGGGTTTGCTCGCGTACGGCATGCTGCGCAACGTTGACCCCGGCGACAATGAGATGCTGAAGCTTGACCTGCGTCTCCAGTCCCTCACCTATTGTCTGCTCGGCGGATTCCTGCTGATTGGTGGCCTGCTGGGGTTTGTTGCCGCGGGCATGGCGCATCTCGCGGGCGCGGTCCGGCGTTCCCGGGCTGCGGGCTGAGGGACTAAAGCGGCGGCAGTATTACGGCCCTGGCGCAGGTCGACAATTTGCGCCATTCCCCTCATTTTGCACCGGCTTTTACCATGCGTGCACGCAAGGCCCGCGGCTTTATGCGCACGGTTGGGCCCAGTGGAAATTGAAAGGGGAATTCGATGGACACGTCCAGACGCACGTTCTTGCAGTACGGCGCATCGATCGCGGGCGCAACGGTTGTCACTACTTCAACGGATGTGACCGCAGCGCCGCCACCCGCGCCGCCGGCCACCGGTCCGGCCGGGATGGACGCCTTTGAAACGCCGCCCGGCACCCGTAAGGGGGACATGCTCTACCGAAGCCTCGGCCGCACCGGCGAAGAGGTTTCGCTGCTGGGCATGGGCGGTTTCCACATCGGCAAGCTGAAGGACGAGCAGGAGAGCATCAAACTCATACGCACCGCCATCGACCGCGGCATCACGTTCATGGACAACTCCTGGGACTACAACGAAGGCCGGAGCGAAATCCGCATGGGCAAAGCCCTGCGGGACGGCTACCGCCAGAAGGTTTTCCTGATGACCAAGATCGACGGCCGCACGAAGGAAAGTGCGGCCAGGCAGATCGATGAATCGCTCAAGCGCCTCCAGACCGACCGCCTCGATCTGCTTCAGTTCCACGAGATTATTCGGATGGAAGACCCCGACCGCATTTTCGCCGAGGGGGGCGCGCTCGAGGCGGCGATGGAGGCTAAAAAGGCCGGCAAGTTCCGTTACATCGGGTTCACCGGCCACAAAGATCCGCTCGTGCATTTGCGGATGCTTCAGGTGGCCGCGGAGCACGGCTTCCATTTCGACACGGTGCAGATGCCGGTCAACGTGATGGACGCCCACTTCCGCAGCTTCCAGTTCCATGTGCTGCCGGTGCTGCTGCACGAGCAAATCGCGCCGCTGGCGATGAAATCATTGGGCGACCCCTTCATCCTCGAAAGCGGCGTGGTCAAGCCGATTGAGGCGCTGCATTTCACGATGAACCGGCCGGTATCCGTGGTCATAACGGGAATCGACAGCATGGCGATCCTCGACCAGGCGCTGGAAGCGGTGCGCACGTTCAAGCCGCTGACGCTGGAGCAGGTCGGCGCGCTGATGGAGCGCTCAAAGAACGCCGCGGAGACGGGAAAGTTCGAGAAGTTCAAGACCACCACCGTCTTCGACAGCACGGCCCACAACCCGCAGTGGCTCGGGTGAACAGATGATCGCCTACCTCGATCTCCCTTCGGGCTTATCGGGCGACATGCTGCTGGGCTGCCTCGTTGACAGCGGCTGGCCCGCTTCGCGGCTCGAGCAGACGCTTTCGCGCCTGGCACTTCCCGCGGGCGAGTGGGCGGTGCAGATCGCGCAGGTGCAGAAGGGGCCGCTGCGCGCGGCGCGGGTGGACGTGCTGGCGGAAGAGGGCCGCCACGATCGCCGGCTGGCGGACGTGCGGGCGATTATCGAGTCATCAGATCTGCCGGCCGTCGTGCGCGAGCGCGCGGTAGCCGTGTTTGTCCGCCTCGCGACGGCGGAAGCGAAAGTCCACGGCACAACCATCGATCAGGTTCATTTCCACGAAGTCGGCGCGATCGACTCGATTATCGACATCGTCGGCGCGGTGGCGGGACTGCACGACCTGGGAATCGATCGACTTTACGCGTCCGCGGTTCCGCTCGGCCATGGGTGGGCGGAGACAGCGCATGGACGGCTGCCGTTACCCGCGCCGGCCACGCTGGAGCTGCTTGCCGCGGCTGGTGCGCCGACGCGGCCTGCGCCCGGGCCGGGTGAACTTCTTACGCCGACCGGCGCTGCGATTCTTTGCGAAATGGCGACATTCGAGCAGCCGGCCATGTCGATCCAACGCGTGGGCGTCGGCGCGGGCCAGCGCGATTTTCCATGGCCCAATGTCGCCCGGCTGTGGCTCGGGGAGGCCGAATCGCACGGCCCGCTCGTGCAGCTCGAAACCAACATCGACGACATGAACCCGCAGCTCTACGCGGCCGTCAGCGACAAGCTTTTTGCCGCGGGGGCGCGCGATGTGTGGATCACCCCAGTGCAAATGAAAAAGGGGCGGCCGGGCGTGGTGCTGAGCGTGATGGGGGTGGCCGCGGATGAAACATCTCTCGCCGAGATTATCCTGCACGAGACGACGACGCTCGGTGTGCGCGTCCTTGCGCTGCCGCGCCGGCACGAAGCACGCCGGGAGATGAGGGAAGTGGCGACGCCGTTTGGGCCGGTGCAGGTTAAAGTCAAATGGCTGGGTAACGATGCCGCGGGCGTGACGCCCGAGTTCGACGATTGCCGACGGCTCGCCGAGTCGGCGGGCGTTCCGGTGCGGACGGTGCATGATGCGGCTGTCGCGGCTTCTCACGCATTACTTGCGACGCTGCGCGAAGGCTCGTCCGCCGCACGGGCCTGACCGTTTCCGCGGATGACTTTAAAATTGCCGGCGGCGCGCACGCCCGGCATCGCGATCACCGGGGTCGGCGCGAATCGCCGCTTCTCGCGTGCGAAGGTCGCCTTCCATTTCTCGAGCACCTCCGCCGCGGATTTTTCCTCGATAAAAATAATTTCCGTTTCCGTGATCTGCGTCGGCACGTGCAGGTTGCCCAGCTCAAGCGCTATGGCCGCGGCTTCGCGGCTCGAAGCGGGCCGAACCACAATTACCTCGCAAGGCGTTACTTCAATCATGAGGACGCGGCGGTCGTCTTCCCACAGCACGTCGCCATGACGCAGCGTCTGGTTCACGGGGAGCAATAATCGCACTTCTTCCCCACCTCGCGAACGTTTTTTCAGCACGGGCCGGCATTCGTCCCAGGCGATTTCAACCACGTCCACGTCGCGCCCCGCCCATTGCGCGGGGTCTTCGTTGGCGGCATTACGCAAAATTTTTTCGCACCACATGCAAACTCCTGCGTGCGTCCGGGACGCCGAGAACGCCCGATTATCGTGGCGCGGGGCTTGCAATTGGCATAGTGGGGAAATCGGGGTAGTTGTCCGCATTGATGGTTGGGGGCCGATGCAACATTTCTGGCTAAGAGACTTAAACAGCTTCGGACGATGAAAGTAACGAGTGGAAGTGGAGACACGTCAGGGCTGCGGAGAATGCCGGGCGCAAACGGATTGCAAACGAATCGACAGGAATGGAAGTGCGATGAAGAGATGGATAGCCGTTTCGTTGGCGGCGGCATTGGCCGCCGGGGTGGGACTGGTCCTGCGGGGTCAGGGCCGGCGAGCCTTACAGCCCGATCAAAAGCATCTGGTTTCCGTGCCACGTGCCGTCCGTGGCGGCGTGGCCGCGGCACCGGCCGCCGTGCGCGCCGCGCCGGCGCCCCGCAACACGGCCCCGAATTTCAACGACTACAAGATATTGCTTAGCCAAAGCATGTTCGTGGCCAACCGCCCCGCGGCCAATGCCGCCCCCGCGGCCGCGCCGGTGGCGGCGACACTGTCGCTCAAGGGCATTTCGCAGGAAGACGCGCGGTTCACCGCGTTCATCGAAGATTCCGCGGCCGGACGCATTTTGGAACTGAAGGCGGGGGACGCGCTGGCCCACGGGCGGGTGACCGCCATCCATCTCACCGACGTCGAGTACGAAGAGGACGGGAAGAAAATTCGCGTGTCGGTGGGTCAGAGTCTGGGCGAAGGCGTCGCGGCTACGGCGCCCCAGCCCGAGCCGGCGCACGCGGAGGTGCCGCTTGAAGTGGGCTCGGCGGATGACCGGCCTGCGCCGGTCGGGCAAACCGCCGAGGTTCGGCGCACCGCCATTGCCAAGCGGCCGTGAGAGGTCATTTCAACATTCCCACGGCGGCGATTGCGCCCGGCGGGTTTTGAAACCATCTCCAGGCGTGCCGAGCGAGGCGCGTCCGAGTGACTTCGCGTTTTTCTGACGGTTCGGGGGCGGGCACATTTCCGGAAATCGAAGGACGGTAGGATGCAGCGATCCCGATCACGCTCCGCAGTGCTGGCGTTGGCACTGGCGGCGGCATGCCCCTCGAACATCGTGGTAATGAGCGCCCCGACGACCGCCCCGGCGGACCCCGCAACGCGGCCCGTTGGGGCGTCGTCGCTGCTGCCCGCGGCCACCCAGCCCGCCGCCACGCAGCCGGCGGAAGCTCCGGCCGCGAAGATCCGCCTGAATTTCCGCGACACGCCGGTCGACACGATTCTCGAGCACCTCTCGCAGACGGCCGGTTTCATCATCGTGCGGGAAGCGCCGGTGACGGGAAAAGTGTCGGTGCTCAGCATGCAGCCCGTCACGGCCGCCGAGACGGTGGCGATGCTCGATGCGGTGCTCCGCGGCAACGGCCTGGCCGCGATCCAGACCGGCCGCACGATCCGCATCGTCGCCCGCGAAAAGGCCAAGAAGGGGAATCTGCCCGTCCATTTCGGGGCGGACCCCGCGGCAATCGTTTCCAGCGAAGAGCTCATCACGCAGGTCATCCCGCTGCACAACGTGGACGCGGTGAAGCTGCGGGTGGACCTCACGCCCTTGATCGGCCCGGAAGCCGACGTCACCGCCAACGCCGGCGCCAACGCCATGGTGATGACCGATTCCTCCGCGAACGTGAAGCGGATCGTCGAGATCATCAGCATCCTCGACAAGCGCGAAGGCACGACGTCCGATGTGAAGATCATCCCGCTGAAAAACGCCAGCGCCCCCGCGGCGGCGCGTATGGTGTTGGCGATTTTTCACGTGGACGAGCCCAGGCCGGCGCCAAACCAGCCACTGCCGCCGCAGCATGAAGGAAAGCTCCTGGGCACGGGCGTCGATCAGGCGCTGCGCGGGGGCAAGGTCACGGCCAGCGCCGACGAGCGCACCAACAGCGTCGTCGTGGCCGCCCCCGCCGAGACGCTCAAGGCCATCGAGGCGATGCTCAAGGAGATCGACGAGAACCCCGCGACCGCGGCCACGCCGGGCATCAGGTCCTTCCATTTGAAGACCGCCGACGCCGCTGCGGTGGCGCGTGCGTTGACCGCGGTGTTCGCGCCCGAGGTCGGCGCGGCCGAAAAATCGCACCAGGTTTCCGCCGAGGAGCCGCTGCACGCCCGCGTTACGATCGTCCCCGAGGAGCGCACGAACACGCTCATCATCACCGCGCCGCCCGGGGCGATGGCGATCGTCGAAGGCCTGGTGAAAGACCTCGAGGGGAATCCCGGCGCAGAATCCACCGTCCGCACCTTCCGCCTGAACTACGCGGACGCGGGCGTCGCCGCCAAGGCGCTGGCGTCGATCTTCCTGGACCCCGCGACCGGCCTCTCGCGCCTGCGCACCGGCTCGCGCGACAAGGTCAGCGCCACGCCCGACGAGCGTACCAATTCGATCATCATCACCGCGACCCCCGAGGCGATGCTCCTCGTCGAAAAGACGTTAAAGGACCTCGACGCCAGCCCGACGAGCAACGGGGCGGTCAAGATCTTCCACCTCAAGAAGGCCGATTCGGAGGCCACGGCAAAGTTCATCCTCAACTTCTTCAAGCCCGACGCCACGCTGGGCCCGGCGCGGCCGGCGGACGCGGTGCACGTGGGCGTCAACGCGGTGCCCGACCCGCGGACTAATAGCGTCGCCGTCACCGCGCCCGAGGAGTCGATGAAGGTGGTGGAGGGGCTGATCCAGGAGATGGAGAGCAGCGCCGCGATCGAGCCCACCGTCCGCTCGTTCCGCCTCAATTACGCCGACGCCACGGCCACCGCCAAGGTGCTGGGTTCGATCTTCCTCGACCCGGTCACCGGCCAGGCCCGCGTGAAGGCCGGCTCCCGCGACACTGTCAGCGCCACCGCCGACCCGCGCACCAACACCGTGATGGTCACCACGTCGCCCGAGACCATGCGTCTCGTCGAGCTGACGATCAAAGACCTGGACGCCAGCCCGACCAGCGGCGGGGCGGTGAAGTTCTTCCACCTCAAGCAGGCCGACGCGGAGACCACCGCGAAGGTGATCCTAAATTTCCTCAAGCCCCTCGAAGGGCCGGCCAACCCGCAGCGCCCGCCCGACTCGGTGCACGTGGGCGTCAACGCCGTCCCTGACCCGCGCACGAACACCGTCGCCGTCACCGCGCCCGAAGAGTCGATGAAGGTCGTCGAGCAGATCGTGAAGGAGATGGAGGCCGACCCTTCCACCCCCTTCGACATCCAGTCGTTCACGCTGAAGTTCGCGGACGCGACCGCGACGGCGAAGATTTTGACGTCCCTCTTCCAGCCCGACCCCGCGCTCGCCACGTCGGGGACCAAGGGCCCCGGCCGCGAGGCCGCGATCAAGGCGAAGGTGATTGCCGCCGCCGACGACCGCACGAACACCGTCGTCGTCACCGCGCCCGCCGACACGCTGAAGATCATCGAGGCGACCGTGAAAATGCTGGACGCCAACCCGATTTCGGGTGCGGAGATCCAGGTGTTCCAACTGGTCAACGCGGATGCCTCGACCGCGGCAAAGCTGCTGCAATCCACGTTTCAACCCGCGGTATTGCAGAACAGCAGCGCCGCTTCGACCAAGCCGCCCGGCACGGTCGATGCCATCCGCCGGCTCGGCTGGGTCAGTGCGACTTCGGACGACCGCACCAACACGCTTATCGTCACGGCGCCCACGGAAGTCATGCGCGTGGTCACCGGCATCGTCCGGCAGCTCGATTCCAACCCCGTCTCGCAGCAGACCTTCTTCATGTACCGCCTGCGTAACGGGCAGGCGCAGAACCTCGAACTGGTTCTCAACAACCTCTTCGGCAGCGGGCAGTCGAACACGTCCAGCGCCGCGCGCCCGGGCAACGGCCCGCCCGCGCCCGGACAGGCGGGCGTCACCGGCCGCGGAGGCGGACCGCGCCTCACGCCTGCGGGCGGAACCGGGATCGGCTCTCGTCGTGGTACGAGCGGCTTCGCCTCTTCCGGCACGGCACCGGTCCCGCAGCTTTCGGCCAGCACGGCCCGCGCCGCGACGGAAATGTCCGGGCAGGTGTATGTTGTTGCCGACGCGGATACCAATTCATTGCTCGTGACCACCGCCACGCGCTATCAGAGCCAGGTGCGTGCGATCATCGGCGAACTGGATCGCCCGGTGCCGCAGGTGCTGATCAAGGTGTTGGTGGCGGAGGTGAGCCATGACGACACCGCCGACTGGGGCGAGGACTTCTCGGTGCTCAACCGCCGGGCCAACGGCAACGGCCAGAGCGGCTCCACCGTGCTGGGCAACGCCGGCGCCGCGGCCGCCAAGGGCGGGCTGGTGGTGAGCATGCTGGAGACCAACGTCAACGCCACGCTGCACGCCCTCGCGACGGCCGGCAAGCTCGACGTGCTCTCCCGCCCGTACATCCTGGCCAGCGACAACCAGCTCGCCAGCATCACCGTCGGCCAGGAAGTCCCGTTCATCACCGACACGCGGCTGACTGACACCGGCCAGACCATCAATACGATTCAATACCAGGACGTCGGGATTATTCTGAACGTCACGCCGCACATTAACCCCGAAGGCCTGGTCATCCTCGACGTGGCCCCGGAGATCAGCCAGCTCGCCGACACGACCGTGCCGATTAGCGCGGGGGTGGATGCGCCGGTGATCAACAAGCGCTCGGCCCAGAGCCGGGTGGGGATCGTCAACGGCCAGACGATCGTGATCGGCGGCCTGATGGAAGACCGCAAGACGACCACCGTGAGCAAGGTGCCGATCCTGGGGGACATCCCGTGGATCGGCGAACTATTCAGGCGCACACAAGCTGCCAAGAGCAAGACCGAACTGCTGATCTTCCTCACCCCCCATGTGGCCCAGCAGCCCGACACGCTTAAGCCGATGAGTGAGGACGAGATGAACGGGACCAAGCTCACGCCAAACGCCGTGGAGCCCGGCACATTCGACGACCACCTCCGCGGCATGCGCCGCGGCGACGTCCCCGAAACCCGTCCCGCATTCCCTGCCACCCAGCCGCTCATCGAGATGGGCCCCCCGGCCTCGCAGCCCGCCGACGGCCCCGGCCCGACGACGATCGGGCCGATCCGACTGCCGTAAGATGGTTTTGGAAATGTTTCAGAACTTCAATCGTGACACGGGCGTCCCGCCCATGCGCGCTGCGTGCACAGCCGAAATGCTTTGATAGCAAAGGTTTTAAATTGGTCGCATCGCTCGCACGGGCGAGACGCCCGTGTCACACGATGGGTCTTACCCAGCCACCACGTCGATGCAAAGAATGTACAGCTTCGTGTTGTTCGCATCGCGGAAACACGTCGAGATCGTCCGGCAGACGTTGCCGCTGGCCAACGACACGTACGGGTCGGTCGTGTACTTCTGAAGCTCCACGTCCAGCAGCACGTAGTAGAACTCCTTAAGGGAATGGTCCGCGCCCTTGATGGCCGGCCGGAACATCAGCCTTCCTTTGGAGCGTGTGGCGCGGGCGGGGCAAATCGTATTCGTCACCTGCGTCCCCGCCTCGTCCAGCACGTACAGCGCCTCCACCTGCGGGTAGCGCTGCCCTATGTTGTGCAGCACCTCGTCGAAGTACGGCACGCTCGTCGTCGCCAGCTCACAGAGGATCTCGTTGAGCACGATCGCATACCGGCGGTGCTGGAGCTTGCGGTCATTGATCTTCTGCACCATGTAGCTCTTGTACCGGCTCGCAAGGTGCTGCACCGCGTGCCCGTCAAGCGACCCGGCAAGGCTCTCCGCGCTTTGCGGCCGCGCGAGGTGAAATCCCTGAAGCAGGTCCGCCCCCAGTTCCAAAACGGCCAGCGCCTCCGCCTCCGTCTCCACTCCCTCCGCCACGACCAGCGCCCCCAGCTTGCGGGCCAGGTGCGCCAGCGATTTGAAGGTCTCCTGCTTGTAGTAATCGACGTCGATCTGCCGGACCAGCGAGCGGTCGATCTTGAGAATGTCCGGGCGAATGAGCGGGATTCGGTCGAGGTTGGAATGCCCCGCCCCCACGTCGTCGAGCACAAGCAGGAAGCCGCACTCGCGCAGCCGGTCGAGCGATTTCTTGAGAAGCTGCGCGTCGTCGAACCGCGATTCGAGCACTTCCACCGCCACGCGGCTCGGCTCCAGCCCCAGGCGCTTGACCTGCGCCAAAAGCCCCTCGGCGGTGGCCGCCCCGTCCTCGCCGACGGTCGGATCGTAATTGAGGAACAGCAGCTTCTCTTCCCCCGCCGGCCCCGCGTCGAGGGTTGAGACCTCGAAATTCAGGAAGAGGATCAGCCCGTCCTCGGGCCGGTGCATCGAGGCGAAGCTGTCGATCGCCGTCCGTCGGCAGAGGCATTCCAGGTCATTGGAGAGGTTTTCCGCCGCGGCCATTTCAAAAAGCGCGGCCGGCGGAATCAGCTCGCGCGTGGACGGATGGATACCCCGCGACAGGGCCTCGACCCCAATGATCGACTTCTGCTTGACGGAAAAGATCGGCTGAAAATGCGTAACCACGCCGGCCCCGGCGAGGATGGCGCGTGCGGTGGGAGCACTGGACGAGACGGGCCGCATTTATTCTCCGCTGCAAGGACAGCCGGACCCGACCGGCCATTGGCCGCGGGCGAATCGTGTCCGACGATGGAAGAGTAAGTCTGTCCTTAGCGGTTGGTCCGAATTTGTGGTTCCCCTTATTAATCGGGTGGATTTGACTGAGCCATGAATTGATACAGATTTGCGGCGCGTGTTCGTCCGGATAAATCTGGGGGGTTCTCGAGATCAATTACTTCTCCTCGCGCGCCCACGCCCCGTTCGGCCTCTACCGTTTAGCCGCCCCGCAAGCGGGGGCGGCTAAACAAAAGCTCGGCCCTACCGGGCTTTGGCCGCGCGAGAGCTACTAGCTGACCCACCTTTTCATTCGCTACTCCCCCCGAGGAGCTTTCGCCGTCGCTGGGCGGCTTGCTCCAGCCAGGCCCTTACCCCCTCCAAATCCCCTTTCTCCAGCAGCGCATCCAAGCCGTCCAACCGTTCCCGCAGCGCGCCGATGCTTGCCCGCACGTTGTCCCGGTTGTCCATCAGGATATCGCGCCACAGCCCCGGATCGCCCCCGGCAATCCGAGTCATGTCCGAAAACCCCTTGCCCGCCAGGGCGGCGGAAGCTTCCTCCTGCGTCGACACCAACGCCGCCGCCAGCGCGTGCGGCAGATGGCTCACGTCCGATAGCCGCCGATCGTGCTCCTCGGGCGAAACCCGGCACGTCCGCATCCCCAGCATCCGCCAAAATCCTTCCACCTTTTCCAGCGCCCCGGCATCCGTCCGCTCCGTCGGCGTCACAATGCACAATGCCCCCTCGTACAAATCCGCCCGGGCAAACTCCACGCCCCGTTTCTCGCTCCCCGCCATCGGATGACTGCCGACGAAATGCACTCCCCCCGGCAGCAGTTCCTCGGCCGCCCGCACGATGCTCCGTTTGGTACTCCCCACATCCGTCACCAGCGTCCCCGGTGCAAGGAGGGGTGCCATTTCCGCGAGCAATCGCCGAAACAGCCCGACGGGCGTGCACAGGATTACCAAATCCGCCCCTCGAACTGCCTGGCTCAGGTCGTCGTACCCCTCATCGATCGCGCCCAATCCAATAGCCGCGTCGAGCGTGGCCCGTTTATGGCCGTAACCGATGACTTTGCAGCCTTTTAAGCGTGGGCGGAGGGCGAGCCCGATTGATCCGCCGAGCAGCCCCACGCCTAAGATGCTGATCCGATGCGGTTGCATAGTCCGATAATACCTAAAACCGCCTCGGCGTGCCTTTCCGCCGGTGCTACTGGTCCAAAGGCACAGGCCCGAGGCCTCGGCCATGAATAAAGTGCCTCGACGGGCGATGGTCGCGGCCTGTCGCTACAGCCCTGCCCGGCTTGATATCCGGTATCGGTCGTCTACCCTATTTCCCGCGGGTTGGGAATGGATTCGCATTTGATTGAGACAACGCCGCTCATTCGCAAAGCAATAAGGCAGCCGCCGGCCCGCGCGTCGGCTGTGTTACCCATTATGTCCGAAATCGAAGCCTTCTCGAACGTCCCCGCACCCGGCCCCGAATCCTCCCAGCGCAGCCAAGGCTCCCTCCGCCACGTTCTGGAATTCGAGAAGCCGCTGGCCAAGCTCGAACAGCAGATCCGCGAGCTCGAAGCCATCGAAGTCCAAAAGCAGGTCGATTACTCCCGCGAGCTCCGCCAGCTCCGCTCCAACTACACCTCCCTGCTCCGCAAAACCTACGACAACCTCAGCGCTTGGGAAACCGTCCAGGTCGCCCGGCACCCCCAGCGGCCGCTGTTTAAGGACTACGTCGAACACGTCTGCCGCGAGTTCCGCGAGCTTCACGGCGACCGCCATTACGGCGACGACCCCGCGATCCTCTGCGGCCTCGCCCGCATGGGCGGCCACAAGGTCATGCTCATCGGCCACCACAAGGGCCGCGACACCAAGGAAAAGATCAAGTGCTCCTTCGGCTTGGCCCACCCCGAAGGCTACCGCAAAGCACTCCGCTGCATGAAGCTCGCCGAGAAGTTCAACCTCCCGGTCGTCACGCTCATCGACACCCCCGGCGCCTACCCCGGCATCGGCGCAGAAGAACGCGGCCAAGCCGAAAGCATCGCCCGCAATCTCATGGAAATGAGCCGCCTCAAAACCCCCATCATCAGCATCGTGACGGGCGAAGGCGGCTCCGGCGGCGCACTGTGCATCGGCGTAGCCGACCGCGTCGCCAAGATGGAATTCGCCTGGTACTCGGTCATCAGCCCCGAAGCCTGCTCCTCCAACCTCTTCAAGTGCAACGAGCAAGCCCCCGAACTCGCCGAGAGCCTCAAGCTCACCAGCAAGCACCTGCTCAAGCTCGGGATAGTGGACACCGTCATCCCCGAACCCCTCGGCGGCGCCCACCGCGACCCCCACACCGC
>JAQGHH010000008.1 GCA_028288945.1 Phycisphaerales bacterium | reverse complement strand
TGGTCGTTGTGGTCCCCATGCATCGAGCGGATCAGGCAGACGTCGTCCATGCATTCGCGGACGTAGGGGAACAAGTCGGAAACTTGCGTGCCACACTTCCCGCCCGGCTGGAATTCCCAGCCCGGCTTCAGATAGGGCTTTGCCCCCGGTCGGTTCGACGACAGCTTCCCGCCGTCGGTGAACAGGCGGGGCTTGGGGTCGAACGAATCCAAGTGAGACACGCCGCCGCTCATGTAGAGGAAGATGACCCGCTTGGCTTTCCCGGGAAAGTGCGGCTGCTTCGGTGCGAGCGGATCGGCGCTGTCCGCGCCGAGCGCTTCATTTCCTAGGAGCGACTGAAGGATCCCCGGCAGCAGGATCGACCCCGCGGCCAGTGAGCGGATCATCGACCGACGTGAACAGCCGCAGGGGTTGGTGTGCATGGCTATCAAGAATTATCCGCGAGAGGGTCGGGCGTTGCAGGACCAACACTGCGATGGCAGCGCAATAAACTCGTTGTGGCCTTACTCCGGTATTGCTTCACGTCGGTCGCGACGGCGCTTCGCCCGCCAGTGGTAGCAAAACGGTGAACGTCGTGCCGCGGCCCAGGCCTTCGCTGTGGGCTTCGACTGATCCTCCGTGCAGCGCGACGATGTGGCGCACGATGGAGAGGCCCAGCCCTAATCCGCCGTGCTTGCGCGTCGGGCAGGTGTCGGCCTGCGTGAAGCGGTCAAAGATGTGCGGGAGGAATTCAGGACTGATCCCCTCGCCGTTGTCGACGATCTCCAGGCTTGCCTTGGTCTCCCGGCGGCTGAGTCGCGCCTCGACGCGCCCGCCGGCCTTGGTGAATTTTATGGCGTTGGAAAGGAGATTGCTCACCACCTGGCGAAGGCGGGTGGAGTCTCCAATGACCATCAAGTCGTCTCCCTCCAGGGTCAACGCAACTCCTTTGGCCCGGGCGTCGGGTTGGACCCCATCGATCGCCTCCTGGACGACTTCCCGTAACTCCACGGGACGCTTCACAACTCCCATCTTCCCGTGCAGCGCCTGCGAGGCGTCCAGCAGGTCATTCACGAGGCGCGTCTGGTCTTCCGCGCACTGGACGATTTTGTCGAGCGCCGCCTGTCTCTGGCCCTCGCCCAGTTGCCCGGCCCTGAGCATCTTGGACCACAGCAGCACGCCTCCCAGCGGCGTGCGCAGTTCGTGGGTGATTGTCGCCAGGAAATCATTCTTGGCCCGGTTGGCCTCTTCCGCGGCTTCCTTCGCGAGGCGCATCTGCTCTTCGGCCTTCTTTAAGTCGGTGATATCCCAGAATGCACCGATGCTCCCCCTGGGCTTGCCGTGCTCGTCGAACAAGGGGACCGCGTTACCGAAAAACTTTATCATCCGCCCGTCGCTGAAGACCATGTCCAGCTCCGTATTCATGACCGCTTTGCCGGTTGCGGCGGCCACCTGCATCGGCAATTCATCCGGGGCCAGTTCCCGCCCGTCCCGCCAGCAGGTGAAGTTTTCCGGCCGCTCGCCTTCGGGGGCGCTCATCGACACGTTCGCCTCGGGCGGAATTGCCAGCATTTTGGCGAATGCCTGATTCGCGCGCATGTGCCTGCATTGAGGGTCTTCGGAAAACGCAATCCCGATGGGCACGACGTTGAACAGCGCCTCGAGCTCCGAAACCCGTCGCTCGAGTCCCTGGTTAAGCCGCTGCATCTCGTCCCTGACTGCCTCGGCCGCTTCCTTCGCCGCCTTCAGCTCCTCGGCTTTCCTGAAAGCCGTGATGTCCACGGAGGTGCCGATCACACCGATGATGTTCCCCTGTTCGTCACGGAACGGCGCCTTCGTCGAAAGGTAGACCCTTGCGACCCCGGCGGCAGTGAGGCATTCCTCGTCCGTATCAACCAGTCCCGATTCCATCACGCGCCGGTCCCGAGCCATCACGACGCGCGCGCTCTCCGGGTCGAACAGGGCGGTGTCATCGTTCCCGATCACGTCCGCCACCGAACGCCCGACGAACCGCGCCGCCGCCTCGTTGAATAGCAAGTATTTGCCCGATCTGTCTTTGACAAACACCGCGTCGGTCGTCCCGTCGGCTACCGCGCGGAGCAGGCCGGCGGTGCGGCGGGCCTCCTGTTCGGCATGCTTGCGCTCAGTGATGTCGCGAATGATCCCCAGAAAAATCCGACGCCCACCTGCCGCGACGGATGTGACTTCGCTGATCGACAGGTCCACCGGGAATGTACTCCCGTCCTTCCTGAGGCCGACCGCCTCCCGCCCATTGCCGATGACTTTGCGCTCGCCAGTGCGGAGATAATTTTGCAGTGCCGCGGTATGCGCCGCATGATATTCCCGCGGCATGAGCAATTTCACGTCCCGGCCGATCAGCTCGCCGGACGTGTAGCCGAATGCCGAGAGGGCCGCAGGGTTGAGCCAATCGATGATGCCGTGCTCGTCGATAATGATCATCCCGTCCAGTGCGGTGTTCACGATCGCGGACATGCGGGCTTCGATTTCGCGCAGCGCGACACCCGTTGGATCGGGCTCGGCCTGGCGAGGCGCGATTGCGCCCTGCCGGGGAACTTGCTTGCGCTTACGGGCCGGGTCGTGGGCAATTGAATTACTCGGCGCGGGTACTGATGGCGGTGTGGTGGGGGGATCTGACATATGAAATCCCACGGCGAAACTTAGATGTGCTCAGATCAAATCAGATTATAAGCCCGCCGGTTGCCCGCATTCGATTGTTCAACGTCGAGCATTTTCGCCGCCGAAACTAAGGGATTGCGTGGGCCTAGCCCGAGCCCGCCGAGAGGGACCGAACATAACCGCGTTTCGCGTCAGCGACAAAAACGACCAGCAAGCGGGGCGGCCAAACTGAAATGGGGAGCCCGACCGGGCGTCGTCGCGTGAAGTGCTATAGTTTTATCGCTTGCGTCGCGAGAGCAATCCCGCGACCGCCACACCGAAGAGTCCCAGCCCAGCCGGCTCGGGGGCGGGTCGCGGCCCGGCCTCAAGTGCCACGAAGCCCGGCTTATTTTCATGTGCGGGGAGGATCGAGTTTCCAGAAATATCCGTCGCTAACGCGACGCGCTCTTCCTCAACGCTGAAGTCGTCTTCCAGCGAGGGATGCAGCCGGCGACCGACGATTACTTCTAATGCGGCATTTAAAGCTGCGGAACCCGCGACCGCGAAATGGCCATGCTGGCCCGCCGGCGTCAATCCGCCCAGTTCCAGCATCATCGTGGAAGCGGCGGCCGTGCTGAGGCTTTCCGCCACCGCCTGCCCCGCGTTGGGATTATCTGAAAGACTTCGCTGGAAGCGGAACGCCCGTCCTTCCCCATCCTGGTCTGCCGCCGGGGTACGCGATTCGATCACCTTGGACTGTCCCGATCCGGCTGGTCCCCACTCAACTACAACCGCGTGCATTCGTGCCAGCGGGGTGCCGCCGCGGATCGTTGGGTAAACCGTGTAGCAGGCCTGAAGAACGCTGCCGGGAGTGACGAAGCGCGCGCCGTCTCCCATTCCGTAGCCGTTGGCCAAAGCGCCCCGTTGGGCGCCGAGGATGTCGCGGCCCATCCAATTATCAGTTCGCGCGAAGGGCGCCGCCCCGCCGAGCAGCAGGCTCGCGCTGCCGTCAATCCGGCGGACGAAAGCCACCGATTCTGAACGTCGATTCAAAAGCTGCGCGCCGTCAACCGCGGCAGCGGTCAAAACTGCCGCCGA
>JAQGHH010000148.1 GCA_028288945.1 Phycisphaerales bacterium | reverse complement strand
CCGATCACCAGACCCGGCTTAACGCCCAGGATGATGACCGCGATGGCGATCGGCACGAGGATCCCAATTTCACGCAGGCCGATGTCGGCGGATTTTTTTTCGCCATGCCCGTGCGAGTCAGGGCTGCCGTGGCCATGGTCTTCGAGGGCCGGAGTCTTCAATGGGCCGAAGATGACGCGCGCCGCCATGTGCAGCATGTAGACCGCGCCCAGGATGATCCCGATCGCGGCGAACGACCCGTACCGCCAATCGAGATAGGGCGAGGTGAACGCGCCCAGCGTCGTCAGGAACTCGCTGACGAATCCGTTCAGCCCGGGCAACCCGATGCTCGAAAGCGTGAAGAAGATGAAGAAGCAGGCGAGCACCGGCATATTGCGGGCGAGGCCCGAGAGCTTGTTGATGTCGCGCGTGTGGTAGCGGTCGTAGATCATGCCGATCACGAGGAACATCGCCCCCGTGCTCAGCCCGTGATTGATCATGTAGAGGACCGAGCCCTGCATCCCAATGTCGTTGAGCGCGAAGAGCCCGAGCACGCAGAAGCCCAGGTGGGAAACGGACGAGTACGCGACGAGCTTCTTAATGTCCGGCTGTACCCATGCGACGAGCGCGCCGTAGATGATGCCGATGATACAGATGATCGCGATGAAGTGAACGAGCGCCGGGAAGACCGGGCCCGTAGGGCCGATGAGGCCGATCGGAACGGCCAACTTTAGCAAGCCGTAGGTGCCCAATTTCAGCAACACGCCGGCGAGGATGACCGAGCCTGCGGTCGGCGCCTCGGTGTGCGCGAGCGGCAGCCAGGTGTGCACCGGAAACAGCGGCGTCTTCACCGCGAACCCGGCGAGGAGCCCGAGCAACACCCACCAGCGGGCGGTGGAGCTTAGCTCCGTCTGCGAGCGGGCGACGACGGTGGCGATGTCGAAGGTGCCGAAGCGCGTGCCGAGATAGACGGTCGCGGCCAGCGTGAACACGCCGCCCGTGAAGGTGAAGAGGAAGAATTTACCCGCGGCATACCGCCGCTCGGGGCCGCCCCAAATCCCGATAATGAAGAACATGGGGATGAGGGTGAGCTCGAAGAAGACGTAGAAGAGCAGCAGGTCTTTGGCCACGAACACGCCGAGCATGGCGACGAGCAGGGCCAGCATCCAGGCGTAATATTCGTTTTGCCGTTGCGAAATACTGCCAAAGCTGGCGGCGATCGCGAGGGGAGTCAGGAACGTCGTGAGGATGACAAGCCAGATGCTGATCGGGTCGACCGTCAGCGAAAAACTCGCCCCGACCAGCGGCAGCGGCGTCGTCGCCAGCGTGGGCGGGTGGGCGGGGTCGTTGGCGAGCACCACTCCGAGAATAACGGAGATGACGAGCGTGATCAGGCTGACGAACAGCGCCCAGCCGCGGGCAGAGGATTCGGGAACGAACGCCCCGAATACCGCGCCCATCAGCGGTACTGCCAGGAGAAGGATAAGCCAGATGCTATTCATGAGTCGTTTTCAGTTTCGCGTTAGTGCAGGAAGATGAGGAAAAGAATGATCGCGACGCCGAACAGCATTGCCGCCGCGTAGCCCTGGAGGTAGCCGCGTTGGATCGTGAGCTTGAGGAGGAACCCGCCGATCTGCGGGACCGCGCCTACCGCGTTGACCAGCCCGTCTACGATAAAGCGATCGATGCCCCAGAGCCAGCGGCCGAGGCTTCGAAGGGGCTCGATGATCATGGCCTGATAGATCTCGTCAACCCAATACTTGGCTTCGAGGATGTGGGTAAGGGGACTGAGCCCCGCGGCGATTCGCTCGCCGGTCAAGCGGCTCTTAAGATGCAGTAGATAGGCCAACCCGATGCCGGCCAGCGACACCACGGCACTAATTGCCATCAGGGAGTATTCCGTTTCAGGCGCCTTCCCACCGGTGGCTTCCTGGCCGAACGAGGCAGCGGAGATCGCGGTAGTACCCGCATAGACCAGCTTGGCCTTTTCGTAAGTGCGGATCAATGACGGGCTCTCACCCAGAAAATGACCAAGCCGCTCACCGAAATTAAGCCCGCCTGCCAAGCACGCTCCGACGGCCAACACCACCAGCGGCAGAATCATGATCAACGGCTCGTGGTTGTGATGTCCGTGATCAGCGTGATGCCCGTGGGCAGGCGCGTGCTTTGTCTGGCCGACATCCACGCCCGAGGACGGCGAGGTGCCGGTTGCGATGGCAGAGTGACTGGCGGAGGCGTGCTCGTCGGTCTCGTGGCCATGCCCGTGCCCGGCGGCCGGTGCTTCCGGAACAACGAGCGGCCCTCGGAAAACGCGGAAGTAAAGGCGGAACGTGTAATAAGCCGTCATGAACGCAGTGAATAGCAGCACTGCCCCGATCACCCAATTCACACGAAATGCCGCGCCGAGGATTTCATCCTTTGAGAAGAACCCGCTGAACGGCGGGCAGCCGGCAAGAGCAAGGCACCCGATCAACATCAAAATGTTTGTGATCGGCAGCACTTTCTTCACGCCGCTCATCTTCCGCATGTCCAACTCCCCCGCCATCGCGTGCATCACGACGCCCGACGAGAGGAACAAGAGGGCTTTGAAAAACGCGTGCGTGATCAAATGGAATACGCCGGCCACGGGGGCGAGCACGCCCACCGCGACGAACATGAACCCGAGCTGGCTGATCGTCGAATAGGCGAAGACTTTCTTAAGGTCGAACTGCCGGAGGGCGATCGACGCGGCGAAGATGGCGGTGAACGCGCCGACCACGGCGATGGTCGTCATCGCCAGCGGGTTGCCGACGAAGAGCGTGCCGCAGCGGGCGATCATGTAGACGCCCGCCGTCACCATTGTGGCGGCGTGAATGAGCGCGCTCACGGGCGTCGGGCCTTCCATCGCATCAGGGAGCCAGACGTAAAGCGGAAACTGCGCCGATTTGCCGAAGGCGCCGAGCATCAGGCAGAACGGAATCCAGTAGAGCGCGGTGGACTGGAAGCCGGTGAGGTGGCCGGAGGTGGCCAGTTCGAGGAGCCCCGTGTGCGTGCCCGCGCCCTGGCCGAAGTAGCTGACCGTGCCGAACGCCAGGTAGCAGAGCATGATGCCGATGCCAAACCCGAAGTCGCCGATGCGGTTGACGAGGAAGGCCTTTTTCGCCGCTTCGCGGGCAGCGGGCTTTTCGTAGTAGTAGCCAATGAGCAGGTACGAGCAGAGGCCCACGCCTTCCCACCCGAGGTAAAGCATGACGAGGTTGCTGCCCATCACGAGGATGGTCATCATGAAGATGAACAGCCCCAGGTAGGCGAAGAAGCGGAAATACCCGCTCTCGCCCTTCATATAACCGGCGGCAAAGACGGTGATGAAAAACCCGATTCCCGTGACGACGCACAGCATCGTCACCGTGAGCGGGTCGAAGAAGAACCCGGCCTTGGCGAGAAAGTAAGCCGCGGGATTGCCCTGAACCGTCTGCGGATGCCCCTCGGTCCCCTGCTGGTTCGGGTCCCCCACCTCGATCCAATTGAAGACCTCCTTGGTTCCGGAGAGGCCGTTGTTTTCGTGCTCTGACTTATCGGCCGGCTCGTGCTTCAGGAGGCCGATGGTGCTGAACAGGAGGGCCAGCGACAGGATCGCGCTGATTCCAACGCCGATCCAGATCGGCAGATGCGAGCGCTCCTTGAGCCACTTCGCGCCGAGCAGCCCGGCCGCCGCCGCACCGATCAAGGGCAGCAGTGGAATCAGCCAGGAATAACGAACTACCCACAAGTGTTCCATAATGGTTGCTACCCTCGCAGCTCACGCCATGCGTCGGCATCGAGTGTGTTCTTGGAGCGGAACAGGAGCACGACCAGGCCCAGCGCGAGGCTGGCCTCCGCGGCGGCAATGACCAGCACGAAGATCACAAACGCCTGACCGGCGAGGTTGTGATAGAACGCGCCGAAGGCGATCAGATTGATCGCGACGCCCTGGAACATCAATTCCGTGCAGAGGAACATGACGATCAGGTTCCGCCGGGTCATGAAACCGAGCATGCCGATGCAGAACATGATCGCGCCGACGGCAAGGTAATGTTGGAGCGTTGGGAGGGCCATGGTTCTGAAACGTGAAGCGTGGAACGTGATGAAAATCAGAGTCTTGTGCTAGCCCTGCCGGGCTTCATCGCGTTCCACGCCTCACGTTTCTCCTTTTACGTTTCGGGATACGCTTTTTGTCTCGGGTTATCGGTGCCGTAGACCGGGATGCTGAACGGGTTGTCGTCGATGGGAGTGGCGGGGGCGACGGTCACGGGCGGGCGGCCGTGCGGCAGTTCGCTGACAACCACTCGCTTGCGCGCGATCACGATCGCGCCCACCATGCTCACCGTCAGCAGCAAGCCCGCGAGCTCGAGGTTCACCGTCTGATGCTGGAAGAGATAGACGCCCAGCTTCTGCGTTGCGCCGGCGGTCTGGTTGACGTCGTTGTTTTCGATTGTGGCCTGCCGGGGCAGCGTGAGCTCGTGGCCGCGATCGAAGATCACGAACAACAGGATGCCCATCAGCGCGAACCCGACCGTGGCGGCGATGATCGGCTCACGGCTGGTGGTGTCGTACTCGGCTTCGTGGCTCGCGGTCGCCGTGGGCGAACGCGCCTCGGCGGCCAGCATGATCACGAACACGTAAGTAATGAGGATTGCGCCCGCGTAGATCAGCACGAGTGCCGCGGCCATGAACTCGGCGTCCATCAGCACGAAAAGGCCGGCGCTGGCGAACACCGTCAGCACGAAATACAGGGCCGCGTAAACGGGGCGCGGGTGGGTCACCACGCGGACGGCCCCGGCCAGGGCGATGGCCGAAAAAATCCAGAAGTAGATGCCCATGCCGATGCCGGACTTGCTGCGGGCCAGGAGCGCCGAAAAGATCAGCAGCGCCGAGACGACCAGCGAGCCGCCTATCTTGCGAAAGGCCACGTCGCGCCGCGCGGGGAGGAGCAGGACGGTGCCGACGCCCGCGACGACGCACAGCACGAGGATCAGCAGCGGGTTTTCCAGTTGCAGGGGCTGGGATGCGCTCGGTGCGGCGTCGGCCAGGAGGAGGGCCGACCGGGAGGCGATTGCGGGAAGAAGGCCAACCATAGTCACTATTTTTCGCGCGGCTTGGGGTCCACGCGGCCTAAGGGTCGAAGGCCACAGCCCGTCGGGGCCGCAACCCGGCTGCCGCGACGCAACGGCAGCTTCCGCCAATGAAGGGGCAGATACTAAGAGTCTCTCCGAGGCTTTGCAAGAACAGCGTGACAGATTTCACAAGCCCCC
>JAQGHH010000132.1 GCA_028288945.1 Phycisphaerales bacterium | reverse complement strand
GCTATCAGGTCCCCTTCTCCGACGCGATCCGCAAGGAAGCCGGCATCGCCACGGGCGCGGTGGGCATGATCACCGATGCGCAGCAGGCGGAAGACATCGTCGCAAGCGGCAAAGCGGACGTGGTGCTCCTCGCCCGCGAACTCTTGCGCGACCCGTACTGGCCGCTCCATGCCGCGATCGAGCTGGGAGTGGATGTGCCCTGGCCACAACAGTACGCCCGTGCGAAGCCACATTAGGAATCAGTTTTCAAAGGGCAGATCATGGTAGAATCCGAAGAGTGATTCGCACGCCGCGTGTCATCGTTTTCGGAGGAGCACCATGCGATCGCCATTCGCGCAGCCCCGCGTCGCCGACATCAAGCCGTCCAAAGCCCGGCCTTCCCGGCACCTTATTGTGTTCTTCACCAGCGCGATGATTGCGTCGTTCCTGACGCTCGCGCTGTCGGCGCATGGCGACAACGCACCGGCAGGCAAACCGGCCGCGCCGGGACCGGCGACGAAGCCTGCCGAGGCAAAATGGCAGAGCCTCTTTGACGGAAAGACGATGGGCAAGTGGTCGGTCTCCGATTTCGCGGGGCACGGCGAGCCGCGGGTCGAAGACGGCGCGCTGCAGTTGCCGTTCGGCGAACAGCTCACGGGCGTCACCTATACGGGCGAGGTCCCGAAGATCAATTACGAGGTCGAGCTGGAGGCACAGAAGGTGGACGGGGCCGACTTTTTTTGCGGGCTGACTTTCCCGGTCGGTGATTCCTTTGCTTCACTGATCGTCGGCGGCTGGGGCGGGAGCGTAGTCGGCATTTCAAGCCTCGACGACAAGGACGCCGCCCACAACGACACTCGCACGGCTCGCCGATTCGACACGGGTAAATGGTACAAAATCCGATTGCGCGTAATGCCTGGCAAGCTGCAAGCCTGGGTTAACGACGAGAAGGTGGTGGACGTCGTGACCACCGGGAAAAAGATATCCACCCGCCGGGAGATCGACGCGGGAAAGCCGTTCGGCCTCTCCTCCTACCAGACTACAGCAGCCATTCGCGACATCCGCATTCGTGTGCTCCCGGCTGGGGAAGCGCCCGCCAAGGTGAGCGGGAATCCCTAAATTCCAGATTTTTCCGCGCGGCCTGTGGATTGCTCGTACCTTTTGGAAAGCGGAGGAATAGGCAATGCTTCGACAGCAGAAGACTGGCGCTCTGGGGGGGTCGCAAGCCGTGTGCGGGACGGAAGAGGCGGCTTTGACGTTTGACCCCGCCGCCCTCGTGCGCGGTATTGCTTACCATGTGTTGGACGAAGGCCTGGCACGCGGAGTGTCCGACGAAGCGATGCGGCGGACGCTCGAGCGCCTGGCTGCCCGTTCGGTCCGCGCGTCCATTCCACGGAGCCGATGGGCCGCGCTGGCAAATGCCGAGCGGCTCGACTGGCTGCTTTCACAAAGCCAGACGTTTCTCCTCGTCGGCCCGGGCAATATCATGCTGCTACGGGCGCGGCGCGGCCGCTGAGGGGGCCTGCGCCCGCCCCACGACCTTATGGCCATTACGATCCTCAATGTCTCCAATCGGCTTCCCGTGACGGTCGGCGAGACGATCACCAAATCGTCGGGCGGACTTGTCGCGGCCCTCGAAGGCGTTGCCGCCGAGAACTACGCGCTTAAATGGATCGGCTGGCCCGGCGCTGAGATCGAGCCGGCCCGGCGCGAGCAGGTCGAGAACGAACTGGTCAACGATTACGGTTGCACGCCCGTCTTTCTGAGCCGCGACGAAGCCCGCGGCTTCTACGAGGGCTTCGCCAATTCCAGCATCTGGCCGCTGCTGCACTCCATGCCGTCGTACATGCGGTACGAGTCGTCCTGGTGGGATTCGTACCACGCTGTGAATCGCAAATTCGCGGACGTGGTGCTGTCGATGGCGAAGCCCGGGGATCTGGTATGGGTGCACGACTATCAACTGATGCTGCTGCCCCAGATGCTTAGCGAGGCGATGCCGTCGTTGCGCGTGGGGTTTTTCCTGCACACGCCCTTCCCGTCGCACGACATGTTCCGCCGCCATCCGCGGCGCAATGAACTGATCTCCGGGATGCTCGGCGCGGACATGGTCGGTTTCCACACCTACGGCTACATGCAGCATTTCCGCAGCGCCGTCCTGCGGCTGCTGGGGCACGAATCGGAAATCACCCGCATCCGCCACGAAGGGCGCTCCACGCAACTGGGCGTTTATCCGATCGGGATCAACGCCGAGCGCTTCGCCGAGGAAATGAAATCCCCCGAATTCGCGCCGCGCCGGAAGGAACTCGCCGAGGCCCACGCCGGCAAACAGATCGTCCTTTCCGTCGAGCGGATGGATTACACCAAGGGCATCCTGCACCGGATCGACGCGATCGAGCAGTTCCTCGAAAACGCGGCCGACCGCGACCAGGTCAAATTCATCTTTGTGAGCGTCCCCTCGCGCGAAGGCGTTGAAGAGTACAAAGCCCTGCGCGAGGAGGTGGAATTGCGCGTCGGGCACATCAACGGCCGTTACTCAACGCTCCAGAGCAGCCCGATCCGTTTCTATCACGGGTCCGTCAATTTCACCGACCTGTGCGCCTTGTATGCCGTCGCGGACGTCGGACTGATCACGCCATTGATGGACGGGATGAACCTGGTGGCCAAGGAGTTCGTCGCGTGCCAGGAAGACGACCCCGGCGTGCTCGTGCTTAGCGAATTCGCGGGGGCCGCCGAGGAATTGTTCAACGCGCTGGTGGTGAATCCGTACGACACGCGGGCCGTCGCCGACGCCATCGACCAGGCCCTCAAGATGCCGCAAGCGGAGAAGCGCGCCCGGATCGAGCCGATGCGGCGGCGGGTCATGCGGCACGACGCGCGCTACTGGGCCACGTCGTACATCAGGGACCTGGCCTCGCAGGTTCAGCCGCAGGAGGAGACGGCCGACGTATCCGAGGCCATCCGCAACATATCGCAAGCACTCGCGTATCACGAGCGCACGGCGTTCTTCCTGGATTACGACGGGACGCTGCGCGAGCTCGAGCGCGACCCGGATGCCGCCCGGCCGCATTGCGCGGTGCGGGTCCTGCTGGAAGCCCTTTGCCGCCGGCCGAACGTGGACGTGACAATCATCAGCGGACGCCGGGCCGAGGAGATGGAGGCGTGGTTCGGCGGCTACCCGGCCGGGCTCGTCGCCGAGCACGGGGCCAGCGAGCGCCGCCCCGGCCGCACCGAATGGGATCAGCTCGACCAGAACCTCAGCTATGCGTGGAAGGATGAGCTGATCAAAGCGCTGCGCGCGTACGAGGATTCGACCCCCGGCACGTTCGTGGAGAACAAGCGCTCTTC
>JAQGHH010000113.1 GCA_028288945.1 Phycisphaerales bacterium | reverse complement strand
GGACGAGCGATTCGACTCGGACGAAATCGGATCGCTGCTCGTTGTAGAGACGTTTAATCGCCTCGGCGTCGGCGGGGGGCGGGGCGGTTGCGGCGCGGTTGAGAAGCTTCAGGCCGTTCCATTCGATCGGATTGTGCGACGCCGTGACGATCATCGCGGCGTCCGCGTTCAGGTGCTTGACCATCATCGCGACGCCGGGCGTCGTGACGATATCGAGGTCGATCACTTCGATTCCGCTGGCGGTCAGGGCGGCGGCGGCCGCGTCGCGCACCCACGGCCCGCTGGGCCTGCTGTCGCGGCCGATCACCAGGCGAAAGTGCTTGCCGTCGACCGGCGTGGCGTTCTGCTTGAGCCAGACGGCAAACGCCGCCGCCATCCGCCCGACGACGGGGGGCGTGAGCGTGCCGCCGATGGTCCCCCGCATCCCCGAAACGCCGATCATTAATGCTTCCATGCCGCGATTCCTTCTTATGTAAGCGGATGCGCGGCATTGGTCCGCTCTCCCCCGTACTCCGGTGAGAGAGTTAGGGTGAGGGCCGGGAGGCCAAGTTGCGCCCGAATCTTGTAGGGTCCGCACTGCGGACCTTCTCTCCGCTTTCGGCGCGGAAGCGGTCCGCAGTGCGGACCCTACAGGAGACATTGTCCGATCGACGCAACTTTACGCTCGGCCCCTCACCCCTGCCCTCTCCCCTGAGTTACGAGGGAGAGGGAGTCAGCGCGCAACCGTCTGGCCCGTTTGCCGGGGCCGCGCCATTATTGGTTTGCCGGGGCTGGTGGCAAGGCTTATCATAAGTCCATGCACCTTCCCCTCGCTTGCCCGCCATGTCGCTGTCGCGCGGCACTAATTGCGCGGTAGCTTTCCCGTCTTGTATTGCTTATCGATGATTTTCCGGAGCGCGGGCCGGTTGTGCCCGCGGGAGCTATGGACCGCAACGAACTCAATCAACGCATGCCGATGGTGGTCGACAGGCTCGTGAAAAGCGTGCTCGATGACCCGCGCATGCAGCACCTCAACCGCGTGTTCCTGCCCAGCCGCGACCGCATCATTGACTGCATCAAGCACCTGCGACAGCTCGTCTTTCCCGGCTATTTCGGGCAACAGGGGCTGACCAGGGAAAACGTCAACTTCCGCATCGGCGAGCTGGTGCTTGAGCTTTCCGACATGCTCTACGAGCAGGTGCGCTGCTGCCTGCGCTACCGCCAGCAATTGCCGGGGGCCGATAGCGACGGCGAAATCTGCGCCAAGTGCGACCACGACGCGGCCCAGATCGTCGCCGACTTTTTCGACCGCATCCCGGCCATCCGCGAGCTGCTGGGCGCGGATTTGCAGGCGCATTTCCAAGGCGACCCCGCCGCCCAGAGCACGGATGAGACGATTTTCTCGTACCCGGGTCTTTTCGCCATTTTCGTTCAGCGGCTGGCGCACGAGTTTTACAACATGCAGGTGCCGCTGCTCCCACGCATCATGACCGAATACGCTCACAGCCTCACCGGCATCGACATCCACCCGGGCGCCAAGCTCGGCGAAAGCCTCTTCATCGATCACGGCACCGGCGTGGTCATTGGCGAAACCACCGAGATCGGAAAGAACGTCAAAATCTACCAGGGCGTGACGCTGGGCGCGCTCGCCCCCGCCTACGGCCAGATGCTACGCGGCCAGAAGCGCCACCCCACCATTGAGGACGATGTGACGATCTATGCCGGGGCGACGATCCTCGGGGGAGACACCGTCATCGGCAAAGGCGCGTTGATCGGCGGCAACGTGTTCATCACCACGAGCGTCCCGCCGTTGAATCAGGTCAGCGCCGAGCCCCCGAAGCTCAAATACCGCGATCGGCGGCCCAAGAGTGCCAGGGGGATGGAAGTATTGGACTTTCAGATCTGAACCCGCTCCGTGCGGAATGTTTCACGATCCTCGATGATGCCGCGGCGCGACGGGTGGATGATGCCGGAAAACATCATCCGGCATAACCAGACTGGGGGCTTTGTCTCGTCCTCTTCCTGGCATGGGCGCCTCGCCCATGAAGCACGCGGCTATAGCCGCAAAACACGGGCGGCGCGGCCGCCCCGCGGGTGGACGGTACGCCCGGCGCTAGGCCAGCTCATCCGTGGCATCGGATTTGTCCTCTCGTAAAGCGTGAAACGCTTTGCCGTATTGCTGACGTCGCTTCTCATCGGCGGTTGTGCCTCAACCGGCCCGCATCCCGCGACCCCCGTTGCGGACATATCCACCCCGCATGAGTACGAACCCGCGTCGGCATCGGCCCTTGCGTTTGATTCCCCGGTCGCGGCCGCTTATCCGCTGCCCGGCCTTGCCCGCGGGCCACGCGAGCCGGGGGCGTTTGTGGGGTATCAGGACTCGGTCATCGAGTATTTCAGCATCGGTCTGGAGGATCACCAGTCCGACGGGGACTGGTTCAATGGCTACGATCGGTGGAGCTTCACGTCTAAATCCGGCGTCCGTTACCGTTAACGGCTGACACAAAACGGATTATAAGTTGATATTTCCTGCTGACTGTGGTCATAATTGAATAAGTCCGTTTCCCATCGCCGCTTAGGCATGACTGAGGGAATGTATGGCCACCATCACCAAGAAGGAACTTATCGACCGCATTGCCGAAAATGCGGGACACCGCCGGGTGCAGGTCAAGAAGGTCATCCAGCAGTTCCTTGACGAGATCGTCAATGAACTGGGGAAGGGCAATCGCCTCGAGTTCCGCGATTTCGGCGTGTTTGAAACGAAGATCCGCAAGGCGCGCAAAGCCCAGAACCCCAAAACCCTTGAGCCCGTTGCCGTGCCCGAAAAGCGCACCGTGAAGTTCAAGGTGGGCCGGCTGATGAAGCAGCGCCTGGGCGACCTCACGGGCGCGCGGATCGACGACGAGGCCGAGGACATCACCGAGATGAACGAAGCCGCCCACGAAGAAGAGAACCACGCCGGCCCGGCGTCCCATGCGTAGCCGTCCCTGGGACCAGATCGCGGCCGACGACCTCGCCCGCCTGCGCCATGCCCATCTGTTGCGCGAACGGCGGATCATCGAACCGATCGACGCGACGCACGTGCGGTGGGGGGGCCGCGAGTACGTCAATTTCTCCTCCAACAACTACCTGGGCCTCACCCACCACCCGCGCGTCGTCGCCGCGGCCAAATTGGCAATTGAAATATACGGCGTCGGTGCGGGAGCCGCCCCGCTGATCAGCGGCTACGGACCGGCCCATCAATCCGCCGAGCGTGCGATCGCGCGATGGAAGGGGATGGAATCCGCCGTCCTGCTGCCCAGTGGGTATCAGGCCAATCATGCTGCGATCCAGACTGTCGCCTCCACCGCGTTTAGCCATCTCGCTGGCGAGGCGCGTTTCGCGGAAGCGAAAGGAAAACGCCTCGCCAGCGAGGCGGCTAAACGAGAAAATCTCCCGCCTGACAGGGATTTGCCCGCGCGCGAAAAAGTAAAGGGAGGCGTGCGCTTCCTCGTCGATAAACTCGCCCACGCGTCGCTGATCGATGCAATTCGCGCCACTGACGAAACGATCCGGGTGTTTCCTCACAACCACATCGCCAAGCTTCGCCGCTTGCTGGAAGAGAGCCGCGAATGCCAGTTGCAGGTCGTCGTCACCGAATCGATCTTCAGCATGGATGGGGATGCCGCCGACCTGCGGGCGATCACCGAGCTCAAGGCGAAGCATGATTTTATCCTGCTGGTGGATGAGGCCCACGCCAGCGGCGTTTACGGACCAAATGGAAACGGCCTCGCGGCGGAGTTGGGCGTCGGCGACATGGTGGACGTGAGCGTCATGACGCTCTCCAAGGCGCTGGGCGGCATCGGCGGGGCGGTGTGCGGGTCTTCAATTTTCTGCGAGGCGCTGATCAATTACGCCAGGGCGTACCTGTTCTCAACCAGCATCCCGCCCGCCACCGCGGCAGCGGCCGAAACGGCCGTGGAAGTCGTGCAGGAGGAGCCTGGCCGCCGGGATCGCCTTCGACGTTTGGCGCGATTCGTGCGCGAGCGGATCGGCAAGACACGGTTCGCCGTGCCGACGGGCGATTCGCCGATCATTCCGATCGTGCTGGGGGAGGAGGCCGCCGCGTTGGCGGCGGCGGAAAAACTTTGGGCGGAGGGATTGCTGGTGATGGCGGTGAGGCCCCCGACGGTGGCCAAGGGAAGCAGCAGGCTGCGGGTGACGCTCAGTTCCGAGCATACAGACGCCGAAATCGAGCGGCTCATTCAAGCCGTCGAAACGTTGCCCTGACGGGGCTGACCCGTTCGCATTAAGCTAAAGGAAGATCAGGTTGTGGAGGTCGTGGCCGGCACAGCGCCGTTTTTCGCAAACCAGTGGCCGAGAACTCCGGTGTAGACGGTCTGGCCGTTTTTCTTCACGTTGGTCCAGAGCCAGTAGTTATCGAAGGTGCACTGGCTGAGGTAGCTGTTCACAGGATCAATGGCCGCGGTGATCGACCCGGTGTCGGCGAAGCTCTTCATCTGGTGGGCGAGTCGGTCGGCCACCGAATCCCCCTTGGCAGTTTCCCCGCGGGTGATTTCGGGATGAGCCGTCACGTAAGCCTTGAAGTCTTCGGACGTGGGGCGGGTGAAGAACAGAGCCGCCGCCAAGGCGAGGGCCAGCACGATGAAAAGTAGGCTCTTCATGTCGGTATTGTAGCACGGACACGACGGCGACGCGGGAAATATGGCCCATGGACCTCCGGCCCTTTGAAAATACGCAAGCACTGTTGGCAACCTGACTTGCGAGAGAATAGGGACTCGGCAAATTTCTGACAAATTTGCCACTTTTTCTCACTTTTTCCCACATTTTGAGGACACGGAAAAATGGGAAACGGACCCGACGCGTTCAGATGGTGAGTCTGCCCGAATCAGCGTGCCAACATTGACAACCCCCCACGGACACCCGACAAACCGCATCAAGCCTTAACAGCGAGGCCACTGACAACGGACAAATGACGA
The DNA here is from genome assembly GCA_028288945.1 of Phycisphaerales bacterium. Classification (GTDB taxonomy): domain Bacteria; phylum Planctomycetota; class Phycisphaerae; order Tepidisphaerales; family Tepidisphaeraceae; genus RYN-428. The sequence goes on along the minus strand of JAQGHH010000113.1, from coordinate 9,638 downwards.
CGGACCAAGAACAAATGACAACCGACAAACCCAGAATCCTCACCGGCGACACGCCCACCGGCAAACTCCACCTCGGCCACTACGTCGGCAGCGTCGAGAATCGGCTGGCGCTGCAGGATCAGTACGACTGCTATTTCATCATCGCCAACAAGCACGCCTTCACCACGCGTGCCGACAAGCCCGATGACATCCGACAGAGCGTGATCGACATTGCGACGGATTACTTGGCCGCGGGAATCGACCCGGCCAAAAGCACCATGTTCATCCAGAGCGAAGTCCCGGCGATCGATGAGCTGACGTTTTTCTTTTCCATGCTCATCCCGTTCAACCGCGTCATGCGCAATCCGACTCTCGCGCAGGAGATCAAGGACAAGGACCTCGGCGATAAATATCCGTTCGGGTTTCCGCTGTACGCGGTGGGGCAGTGCGCGGATATCCTGGCGTTTCGGCCGCAGCTCGTGCCGGTGGGGGAGGACCAGTTGCCGCATCTGGAACTGACGCGCGAAGTCGCCCGGCGGTTTGACCAGCTCTACTGCGGCGTCGATCCGCATTTGGAAGACAAGGATTATGTGAAGGCTGGCGGGTTGTTCCCGATCATCGAGCCCAAGCTCGGCCGAGTGAAACGGCTCGTGGGCCTGGGCGCGCCCGGCGCCGACGGCAATCTGCTCAAGATGAGCAAATCGCTGAACAACGCCATTTTCCTGTCCGACGACGCCGACACGGTGCAGAAGAAGGTGATGGGGATGTACACCGACCCCAAGCGGATTCACAAGACCGACCCGGGCGAGACCGACCCGGCAAAGAACCCGCTTTGGGCGTTCCACGAAACGTTCAACACGGACACCGCGTGGGTGGACGAGCACCGCGATCTCTACAAGAACGGAAAGGTCGGCGACGTGGCGGTCAAGCGCAAGCTTGTGGACGTGCTCAATGCGCTGATCGAGCCGATCCGCACGCGAAGAAAAGAGTTCGAACAGCGGCCGGACGAGGTGATCGAAGTGCTACGGGCGGGAACCGCACGGGCGAACGCCGTAGCCGAGGAGACGCTGGCGCTGGCGAAGAAGGCGATGAAGCAGGATTATTTCCCGCGCGAGTTGAAAATTCGGTGAGCGGCGCGGCGGAGCCGTCGCTCTTTGCGTTCGGGGCAGAGGACCGGAACTGATGGGCTAAGGGAACTAACCTTGCGGCGAATTTCCGAACGGGCCTTCCGGGTCGCCCGGAGAGGGCGGTAGCGGGGGGTGTCGGACCGAACCCGTGTTATTTGGCACATGCGCCTGGCTGGACGGCGGCTGCGCCCCGTATCCTGGCGAAGCGGGCGCTTGCCCCCATTGCGGGGCGGCCTGTTCCTGTCCGTAACCGGCGGGCGGTCCGTACCCACTGCCGGGAGGCGCCTGAGGATACGGCTGTTGCATCTGCGAGTATTGCGCCTGTTGCTGGTAATAGTATTCCTGCTGTTGGCAGGCGAGTTGCATTTGCGGCAGCCGTTTAAGTACCTGCAGCAGCCATGAAAGCAACAGCCCGAAAAGTCCGAACGGCACGAGATTCATCGCGGTTCCCAAAAACGCCATGGGATTCCCGCTTAAACCCATCACCAAGCTCCCGGCCGCGTTGAGCCCGAACCACAAAAGCGCCAACCCGGAAAATACACACGCCGTTATCGTGGCCCGGCGGCTCCCCCGTCGCACAAAGAAGCCGAGCAACGTGAACATCGCGCCTGCAAGAAACATCACGACCAACACCACCGTGTAAGCGATCCGCAAAGTCTGCAACAGCGTCACGCCGGACGGCAGGTTTTCAGGCGGCCGCATACCCGATTGCGCGAATGCCTGATCAATCGGCAACACCCACACCATCGGCCCGAAGCAGAGCCCTAGGAGCATCCCAAACGCCCCCAGGACGAAGAGCAGGATCGCGGCCCGGCGGGCGGGGCCTAGGGGATCGGGCCCGGGCGGTGTGTTGCCGAAGCCGGGGGAATAGGGCGGCGGAGAATACGGCGAAGGGTATTGGCTCAAGGGGTCATCCCAAGGTAAATCATACAGAGGGATCGTCGCGACCGCGGGAGATCGCGTCAAGCCGCATGCCCGCCCGAACCGCAAATCGCGCCGCCAAGCATCGACGCCACCACCGCCGCCGCGGCTATCGCGGCGGTCTCAACCCGCAGCACCGTGCTCGTAAGCTTTACGGCAGTCAGCCCCGCCCGTTCAAATGCGGCAATCTCCTCGACCGTCCACCCGCCTTCCGGTCCGATGAAAAGCGTCAAGGCCCGAGCCCCCCGGGCGGCAGCAATCGCTTCGGCAATCGGAATCCCCGCGATCTCCGTCGCAAAGAACCAGCCGACCGAGCCTGAGTCTCCCGCCCGCCGCTCCCCTGCGATTCTTCCTTCCTGACCCCCGAACCCTGAACCCTGAACCCGCCCGCCCCCGACCTGCGCCACCGCCACCTCCAGCGGCGTCAGCTCTTCTATCCGCATCACGCCCGCACGCCGCGATTGCTTGGCCGCTTCGGTCGCCAGGCGCATCCAGCGCTCTCGCTTGTTCTTACCCTCGGGCAATACCACGCTCCGGGCAGCCGCCAGCGGGATAAACGCGTCCGCGCCCAGTTCGCTGAGCTTCTCAACCATCCAGTCCGCCCGGTCCCCCTTGGGGACGGCGGATGCGATTGTCCATCGCAAGCGGGCGGTCGGCGCGGGGGAGATTTGGTCGACCCACACTGCCGCTTCCTGAGCATTGGGTAAGCGGAGGATGGCCGGGGCCGTAGCGCCGGCGTCGTCAAAAGCTTCGACTGTAGCGCCGTCTGTCAGTCGGAGAACGTCGCGGACATGATGGGCCTGAATCGGATCAAGCGGGTTTGAGCCAGGTCTGAGAACGGGTATGTGAATGCGGCGTGCCACGCCGGGGATTATCGGAGGCAGCTTATCGGCTGGCAAGAATTCATTGCATGAACCAAAGTCATGATTATGATGGCCGACAAGTCGTCCGATAAGGAAAGCAGTTGCAGATTGCTAGTCGCTGGTTGCTGGTAAATGCGAGGAAAACGACACGGTGTTCCGACTTCACCAGCAGTCGGAACCGGCAACTGCTGCCACGAAAGGAGTCGTCATGGGTCAGGCCGCGATAGACCTGCCCGATCCGTTGGATGTGCCGGCCGTCACGGGATCGGCAGAAACGGACGATCTGCTCTCGCAGCTCGCGGGCGAAGAGATCGACCGCCTGATGGCGGAATCGCATAACGAAGGGGCGAGTGCGGACGCGGAAATTGAGTCCGCCGTGCCGGCTCCGAATGGCAACCCTCGCCCCGCCAAGCGAGCCTCCCGAACCGCTCCGATGGAAGAACCCCGCAACGCGGGCGATGCATCCGCGGCGGCTCCGTCTCCTTCCCGCCATACGCCAACGGCGGCCGCGCCTTTGGCCGGCCCGACAGGCGAATCTCCAACAACCTTTCCCGAGCAGGCGCCGGCCGTATCGCTTTCAGAAGCTGAACTGGCGGCCGGGATTGACGACGTTTTCTCCCAAATCAGGACTGGCGAACGAAGGCAGGGAAGCGCGGCGTCGACCGGCGCCGACTCGGTAACGGACTCAGCTACCGCTGAAGGCGGTTTCACTTCTCCCGCCCGCACGGTATCTGTTGCCCAAGCTGCAATTCATGCGGTGGAAGCCGAGGGTTTGGCGGGCGAAAGGCCGTTGGCCCCGCAGCCCGACGCAGTTTTGATCGAATCTTCTCTCGCGCCCGTCAACGCTACTGACGCTTCAGATCTCGTACTCACGGAGGCCGATTTGGCCGACCTTGAGGCCGCGGCTGAGAAGAGCGAGCTTTCCGCCCTCATTCTCACCGATGAGCCGACTGATTCAGGTCCAGACCAGCCCGCACCGCTCATCGTGCGGGTGCTGGAACTGTTCAATTCCCCACTCGCGGCGTTCCCCGAATCCGTCCGTGAAGCGATGGGTAAAGTGGCCGTCATCACACTCGTCAACGCTCTCGCGGTGCTCGCCTACGTCCTGATCTTCCGCAGACATTGAGGACGGCGTCCATTCGCTCTTCCCGGGCTTGCGACGCTTGCAATTGATGCAGTCCGTCGCGCCCGTTGCGCCGCGCGCCCGGCCACGGACTGATCGCCGGCCGTGTAACCGTCACCGCCGACGCGTTTGTGAGCCGTTCGACGAGAATTAGTGGTTTCCCGGCAGATTTGCGCTGGCCGTTGCGTCATTCAGTTCATCGTTCACTTCATCGTTCCATCCGCGCATTCCCCCCGGTTTATGGGGCGACCATTCACTTTCTCCAATAACGCAAAAAGATGCGGTTGACTGGGGCGCGGGCGCTGGCATAATCGCATTGCGAATGGGTCGACCGCGCGATTCGAAAACCGTGGCTATTTATGCGACCGGTTGACCACCCAGAAAGGCGGTAGCTCATCATGGCGGGTCCTCAGTTTTTTACCCCCCGATCCGTCCGGCCTTCCCGTCCCCGCAGGCGATTCACCCTCGATCAGGCGAACCGTTCCCTCCCGCTCGTGCAGCGGATCGTCGGCGACATCGTCCGCACGCACGGCGACGCCGTGAAGCTCCAGCACGAGCTCGAACAGGTCAGCCCAAAGAGCCGCGACGAATTCCAGAAGCGGCTCGAGATCGCGATGCACCACCTGGAAGACTACGTGGACGAGCTGTCGGAAATCGGCTGCGAGCTTAAGGACTATCAGACGGGCCTGATCGACTTCACCGGCCGCCACCGCGGCCACGACGTGTGCCTCTGTTGGAAACTCGGCGAGGAAAAAGTCGGCTACTGGCACGAGCTCGACTCGGGCTTCGCCGGACGCCAGCCGGTTTCAACGCTGGAAGAACGGGAATAGCCTGCCGCCGATTTGTCCTCAATCAAAGAAGGCCGCCCAATGGGCGGCCTTTTCTGTTTGCCGGTCCGGTCGATTGACGCCGTGTTCCGTCAGCGGCTGTTTTGGCGATCAAGGTTTCGGGGACGGCGCAGTCCCGAATACCTCATGGAACAAATCCAGCATCGCCTGCCAGGACCGGCGGTCGGCCTCTTTGTTGTACGCGATGCCGGGAATCCCGTGCTTGTCGGCACCCGGGTTGGTGAAGGAATGGACGGCGTTGGCATAGATGTTCATCTGCCAGTCGGCGTGCGCCTTGCGCATCTCGTCCTGGAACGCCACGATTTGTTCCTGCGGCTCAAACGCGTCGTCCGCGCCGTGGTTGACCAGCACCTTCGCCTTTACTTCGCCGGGCTGCGCGGGCTGGGAGATGCTCAGGTCGCCGTGGAAACTCACGACCGCGGCTACGTCCGCGCCGCTGCGGGCAAGTTCCAACGCGGTCGTTCCGCCGAAGCAGTAACCGATGGCGGCGGTCTTGGCCGGGTCGACGTTCGGGTTTGCCTTGAGCTGTTGGAGAGCGGCGACGACTCGAATCCGAAGCTCTTTGCGATCGCCTCCCTTGAGGGCGCCGGCCAATTTTCCGGCCTCCTTCGGGTCTTCGGTGACCTGGCCGTTGCCGTACACGTCGGCGGCAAACGCCACATACCCCAGCTGCGCGAGCTGTTTGGCGCGGGTCTTGGCGTAGTCGTTCAATCCCCACCATTCCGGCACGATCACCACGCCCGGGCGCTTGCCCGTGACGGCATCGTCCCACGCGACGAAGCTCTGGGCCTCGACGTCGCCTGCCTTGTACTTTACGGTCGCCGTCTTCACTTCCGCCCGAACCGCGCCGCAAAGCAGCAGCACGGCCAACCCGATCGATCCGATCCGCATAAGACCTCCGAAGGAATAAGTTGTCAGTTGCCAGTTGTCAGTTGTCAGTGAAGGCGAATCGCGTTCCTCTGATAATTGGCGCCTGGCAAATTTTGCATTTGCACATCAGGTGTCATTCCCGACGGGCACTAACGTTGCAGATTGTAGTACAATCATTAAGAAAGGCGATGGAGAAGAGAACCGGCGAGTAACACAGTAACACGATGAACCTCCTGCACGGCATTGATGGGCTGCGAAAACTTTCACCCGGTTGCGTCCTGTCCATCGGCAACTTCGACGGAGTCCACCGCGGGCACCAGAGCCTTTTGCGGGTCGCACGCGAGCTTCGCGCGTCCACGCCCGGCTCGCGGCTTGCGGTTGTGACGTTTGAGCCCCATCCGCTGACGGTTCTTCGCCCGGAAAAAGCGCCGCCGCGACTTACGACGCCGGCGATGAAGCGCGCGCTGCTGGCGGCGGAAGGGGTGGACGATCTCGTGGAACTGGCCCCCGAGCCGGCGGTGCTCGATCTCACCGCCGAGCAATTCTGGGCGCTGCTGCGGGATGAAGTCCGGCCTTCGCATCTGGTCGAGGGGAGTGAATTCAACTTCGGAAAGAATCGCGGCGGAAACATCGCCCGCCTGCGCGAGTGGGCCACGGGCACGGGCGTCCGCCTGAACGTCGTGGGCGAAGTCGAGGTTCCGCTGCTCGACCTGCGCATCGTGCCGATCCGCAGCACGGTGGTGCGATGGCTCGTCGCCCACGGCCGCGTGCGCGACGCCGCGATTTGCCTCGGCCGGCCGTTCGCCCTTCAGGGCGAGGTGATCCGCGGCCACCAGCGTGGACGGACCATTGGCGTTCCCACGGCCAACCTCCGCGTCGATGGCCAGCTCGTCCCCGACGACGCCGTCTATGCCGGCCGCTGCACGGTGGACGGCAAGACATTTCCTGCCGCGGTCAGCATTGGAACACTTCCCACCTTCGGCGATTCTGATCGGCAGATCGAAGCCCACCTCATCGGCTTCGCGGGCGATTTATACGGGCGCGTTTTAACGGTTGAGCTGGTCGACTGGCTGCGCGACCAGCGCAAGTACGACGGCATCGAGCCGCTGAAGGCGCAAATCGCAATGGATGTGGCCGATACCGTCCGTCGCGCCGACGACGACGCCAGCCGGCCGATCGCGGCCGCATGATTCGCGGCGAACCCGCCGTTGTGCTCGTTGACCTTAATTAAATTCGGTATAGTCTTACTCCCATGGACGCCCCGCACAAACCGGTCGCCGATCACCGCGCGGGTCCATTCCTCGGGGCCGGCGCCACGCGCCTGGTCAAGCATGTGATCGGGACCGATTGGAGCCTCATTCTCGACAAGGCGTTCGCGCGGAAGGCCGCCGAAGGTGACGTGATTCTGAGCATGCCGGGACGCACCGTGTATTGCTCGATCTTCAATACCAACAACTCGGCGGCGGAAGAGGCGATCGAAAAAATGATCGAAGGGCGGCCGGGCATTCCCGTTCAGATGTTCGACCGGGCGGAGCCGGGCCTGTGCGGGCACGCCTACCTGCTGCCGGAAGGGGAAGGGAACAATAAATATTGGGGGCTCAACACGTGGACCGCCGCCCGCGGATCGGTCTGCTGTGTGACGCTTTACTTCCGCGACATCCACGAGCTGGACTGGGCAATTCAAATCTGGAAAAGCGTGCGGCCGGGACGCGAGACGAAAGTGCGACTGAATTAACCCTGCAACGCTATTGGTTGGTTGGCCCCCGACGTGGGTTGAAGCACTTCCCACTCTCCTTCGCACGCTCGACTGAGCGTACGAAGGAGAGGGGACCAGAGCGCGTGATAGCGTTGTAGTTTAGCACCCGCTATGCCGTCCCGCCGAAGCAGAGCGCTTCGATCTGGTGCTCGGACTTGAAGACCTGTTTCCACTCGATGGCGTCACTCGAGTGAAGGATGCGGCCTTTCCAATTCGCGCCGACGTACACGCCGCCGCCGAACACGGCGGTCAGCGGAGCGTCCTTGTTTTCCTTGCGGGCCCACGTGCGGCCGTCGGGGGAAAAGTACGTTGCCCCAAGACCGACGGCGACGAACTGCTCGCCGGTGAAGGTGACAGAGTTGCAGTGCTCGCCTTCTTCGCCGACCAGGCGGCCGGACCACTTGAGCCCGTCTTCGCTGCTCATGCGCAAGCCGTTGAGGCCGACGCCGACGAACAGGCCTTTGCCGAAGGCTACGTCCACGAGGGTGTCGATTGCTTTCACGTCCGAGGCGTCCTTCCACTCGCGACCGTCGCTCGACGCCGCGCGCCGACCGCGATCACCCACCGCCACATATTGGCCATTGCCGTATGCGAAGCGGCGGAGGATGTTCCTGCCGGCGACGTGAAACGGCTCGGTCCATTTCACGCCGTCGGCAGAAGTCATGATGAAGGGCTTGGAATCTCCAACGGCCCCCGGGTCGCCGCCGAGGGCGAGAAAGGTTTCCTTGCCGAAGCCCATCCCGCGGATGTAGGTCGAGTAATGGGCGTTCTGCTTTCCGGTTTCCCAGGTGATGCAGTCGGCGGAGGAGGCGAAGATGTTGTCTCCCCCGTAGGTGCCGACGGCCACACACCGGCCATTGCCGAAAGCGACCGCGCGATACACCTCGCCCTCCTTCCCAAGCTGCTGATGCGTCCAATCCAGTCCGTCAACAGAGATGATCCGCTGCCCCTGCTGCCCGACGGCAACGAAATGCGGAGAAGGTTGGGTGGCAGGCTTGTCGGAAGGTTGGTCCATGATCGTCTTTGGCTGAACGGGCGACCGGAAGGATTCACCGCAGAGGATTCACCGCAGAGACGCAGAGAACGCGGTGAATCAAGCATAATTCGTTCATCCCAGCCCCGGCAGCCTTCCGTCGTACCCGGCGAATTCGCTGGTTTTGCTGTCGCCGAAGGAATCGACCTTTGACCCCATGCGGTCGAGCATTTCGACGTAGAGGTTGGCGACGGGGGTTTTGTTTTTGTAGACGAGCTGGCGGCCGGGCTTGAGGCTCCCGCGGGCGCGGCCGGCGAGGAGGATGGGGTAATCGTCGCGGCCATGGCCGCCGTCGGCCATGTAGTATGTGTAGAGCATCATGCTGTTGTCCAGGAGCGAGGAGCCGCCCTCGTCGATCGCTTTCATCTTCCGGACAACTTCCGCAAAGAGCGTCGTGTACCACGCGTGGATCTGCCGGCAGGCCTCGCGGGCGATCGGGTCAGCGTCTTCGACTTTTCCCGCGTTGCCCTGGTGCTCGAGCGTGTGGCAGTGCCGCTCGTAGCCGACGGTTACGACGCCCGGGTAAAACGCGTCGTCGCTGCCCACGCTGAACGTCGCAACGCGCGTGGTGTCGGTCTGGAACGCGAGGATCATCAGGTCCGACATCAGCGCGATGTACTCGGCATGGCGCTCGGGATCGCGGTCGATCGGGCGCGTGATCTGCCAGATCGGCATACCCTCGGGCGGCAGGTTCGTCGGCAGGTTCAACTTCGACGGGCCGGGGTCGGCCATGTCCAGCACTTCCTGCTGGTGCTTGGCCTCAATAAATTCCACGCGGCGTTCCACCGACCGCACCGAATCGAGGTATTCATCCAGCTTGTGCTTGTCAGCTTGGCCCAGGTTCTGGCGAATGCCTTTGGCGTCTTCGCGCACGAGATCGAGGATGCTCTTGTCGTAGGAATTGGGCTTGGCGCTCTTCTGCACTTCCTGCGCCGTTTGGGCCGATCGGCGGCTCCAATTGGGAACGACCGGCTTGCGCCCGCGAAACATCCGCTCGAACACGAGCCGCGGGTTGCCCTCGCAGGGAACGGGCGAATCGGGGCCGCGGAAGGAGTACGTGGTGTTGGCGTTCAGGCCGATTTCAATGGAGGGGAGATAGGTCTGTTCGCCCGTGACGG
>JAQGHH010000111.1 GCA_028288945.1 Phycisphaerales bacterium | reverse complement strand
GCCGCACCGTCCCGTCATAGAGGAAACAGGCCGCAACGAAGTGATTCCCGACGCGCATCATTCGAACGACGCGGAATGCGCTGAAGCAGCCTGCCGTCACGCACGTCATCAGCAGGACTACAGACACGCAGATGGAAATTCGGTGTTTGCGTTTCGCCATTGCGGTGCGCCTGTCCCGTGAATACCGGCGCTTATCCCCGTCCGGACCGCAAACGCCGATGTAACGGGAACTGCGTTCAGTCGTTCAAGTACACTTTATGCCGCGGCCGGCTCCGGAGGATTTCAGCTTTCCCCCACGCCGTAACCTTCGCGAACTCAGGGCTGTGGATGAAGGCCTCGAATGTCTGCTTGGATTCCCACTGGCTGAGAATCACGTAGCTGCCGACGGTCTGCACGTCTTCGTACAGATGTGATTCGACGTGCCCGGCGACCCCCTTGAGGTAGTCGATCACGGCGATGAACCCCTTCTCGAATTCCTCTTCCTTGCCGGGGATGACTTCGTAGTGCATGCCGATGGTCGTTGTCATGATGGATTGATCTTATCAGGAGAGAGGGGGAAATCCGAAACTAGCACTTTGCCCTGAGAAGAAGAACTAACCACGAAGGCACGAAGTCACGAAGAATGAACAAGCGGAACGGCGTTTCTGCATCCCTTCGTGTTAATTTCTTCGCGTCGGACTTCAGTCTCGATTCGGATTTCGGGGATTCGGATTTCGGATTTAGATTTCTTCCACTCGCTCTGGCTTCGGGTCGCGGGTCATCAGGTCGCCGAGCGCGTGTAGCACGTCCTTGTCCTCGAACAGCACGGCGTGCACCGCCTCGGTGATCGGCATCTCGACCTTATGCCGGCGGGCGAGCTGCATGACCGACTGCGTCGTCGTCACGCCCTCGGCGACGCTGTCCATCCCGGCGAGGATATCGCGGAGCTTCTGGCCTTTGCCGATGCGCTCGCCGACTGTGCGGTTGCGGCCTTCGGGGCTGACGCAGGTGGTGATCAAGTCGCCCAGGCCGGCCAGGCCGAAGAAGGTATCGGACTGCGCGCCCATCGCCATCCCGAGCCGGGTGATCTCGACGAGCCCGCGGGTGACGAGGGCGGACTTGGCGTTGTTGCCCGCCGACAGGCCGTCGAGGATACCTGCCGCGATGGCGACGACGTTCTTCGTCGCACCGGCGAGTTCCACGCCGGTCACGTCGGTGTTGGTGTAGACGCGGAACCACTGTGTGGAGAAGACCGACTGAACCCGGACGGCAAGTTCCTCGTCCGCCGACGCCGCGACGGCAGTAGCCGGCAGGCATTTGGCCAATTCCGCGGCAATGTTGGGGCCGCTGAGGGCGGCGACGGGATTGGAGGATGAAAAGGACGCGGAGAGGGGGAGACGCGGGGACGCGGGGAGAGGGAAAGAGGATTTCAAATCTGAGATTTCAGATCGAGAAGCATTCGCGTCGGCTTCTCCCTCAACTTTGTGACCTGCATCGCCTTTCCCCTCCCCACGTCCCCGCGTCCCCGAGTCCTCGCGTCTCTTTCCGGCCTCCTCTTCAAGCACGTCCGCGATCACCTGCGTCGGCCGCAAGAGCGTGTTGTTTTCAATTCCTTTTGCTACCGACACAATGGGAACGCCCGGCGGCAGGTAGCGCGCCACCCGTTTCCAGACCGAACGCATGTACTGTGTCGGCACCGCCGACAGCACGAGCGTGGTGCCGGCGAAGCAGTCGGCGTCGTTGGCGGTGAGCCGGACATTCGCCGGGACGCGCGCCCCCGGAAGCAGTTTGCTTTGCTCACGATTTTGGATGAGCCGGTCGATCGATTCTTCGAATGCCCCCCACATGGTAACGCCGTGCCCTCCCTGCGCGAGCAGGATGGAGCAGACAGTCGCCATAGCCCCGTCGCCCAGGATGGTCACATGCTCGGCCATGCCGGGAATTCTACGCGAGCAGGCCGGGCGATGCACAGCGGGCGATGAAGGTCGAATCCGAACTGTTGAGCAGTTCGCCTATGACGGGAACCCTACAGCGAGCACGCCACGATCGGCTCGGCCTCCCCATTAAGATGCATCCATCGGCGGCCGTCCATTTCGATCAGATCGGTGGCTCGCTTCGGGCCCCAAGTGCCGGGCGGGTACTCCTCGGGCGCTCTTGTGCTCTTTGCCCAGCCTTGTTCGATGGGGTCGATCACCGCCCATGCGGCTTCGGCTTCGTCGCCCCGGATGACCAGGGTTTGGTCGCCGATGATGGCGTCGTAGATCAGGCGTTCGTAGGCCTCGGGCGGCTCGATGTTGAAGGCGGTTTTGTAGAGGAAATCGAGCGCCACGGATTTGACGTTCATCGCCCCGCCGGGCACTTTCGCGTTGAGGCGCCAGCTGATCCCCTCCTCGGGTTGCACGCGGATGATCAAATCGTTGGGATAGACCGCCGACTCGCACTGCTTTTGGAACAATGTCAGCGGCGGTGAGCGGAATCGCACCACGATCTCGCTGAGCTTTTCCGGCAGAAATTTCCCCGTCCGCAGGTAGAACGGGGTTCCGCTCCAGCGCCAGTTGTCGATGTAGAGCTTGAGGGCCGCGAACGTCTCCGTCCTGGAGTCCGGCGGGACGTCCTTCTCCTTGCGGTACCCCTCCGTTTTCGTGCCCGCGGCTTCGCCGGCGGTGTATTGGCCGCGGACAGTGTATTGGTCCACCTGCTCGGGCCGCAGCGGCCGCACGGCTTTGAAGACTTTCACCTTCTCGTCGCGGATGCTCGTGGCATCCAGCGCCACCGGCGGCTCCATTCCCACCAGCGCCATGAGCTGGAACATGTGGTTCTGCACCATGTCGCGCAGCGCGCCGCTCTGCGCGTAATATCCGCCGCGAGAGCCGACGCCCAGTGTTTCGCTCACCGTGATTTGCACGTGATCGACGTATTTGTAGTTCCAGATCGGCTCGAAGATCGAGTTGGCGAAGCGCATGACCATCAGGTTCTGCACGG
>JAQGHH010000062.1 GCA_028288945.1 Phycisphaerales bacterium | reverse complement strand
GTGGCGTAGGCCTTCCAGGTCTTGTTGGCGCCGCTGGTGCCCAGGACCAGGGTCAGGTCGACCTCGGAGGCGAACGCCGGGGCGGACATGGCCAGCCCGGCGGCCAATACGCCGCCGGCCAAAAGGCCGATTCGAAGGGACGAAATGTAATTGCGAACGGTCATCTTCTTCTCCTAACAGTTGGGTTATGGGACTGTGTCCCGGAATTGCTCAGGGAGAGGCTTCGCGGGATGAATTAACCCGCGAGAATTTTCGTTTTATTAACGTGATGTGGCTCACGTGTTATTAACCAAACATTATTGCGACACGCACAGTTGCCCAAACTAGCACGCGGTCCTGCGGCGTCGGGCCAGCAGCCCCAGAGCGCCGATGCCCGCGAGGCCCAGCGAGGCCGGTTCAGGAACCGCCGAGGAATGCGCCGCCGCGAACGCCGCGACTTGTGCACGCTGGTCGCTGGTGAGCGATGTGGCCCCGAAGTGCGTGGAAAGGGCGACGAAATCTGCGAAGTTGATCGTCGGGTCTCCCAGGAAGTTGCCGTCGCTCCAGTGGGGGTCCACCTGCCCGAAGTGCGTCGAGAGCGCGACGAAGTCCGAGAAGTCGACTTTCCCGTCGAAGTTCGCGTCCCCGGACACGAGCTTGCCTTGGGCGATCAGGTCTGCGGTGATCAGCTTCAAGTCAGTGGCGTCCACCACCGTCTTCCCGTCCGACAAGACCGCGCCGGTAATGTTAAAAGGCTTGCGCGGGATCGCGGCGTTGGCGGGGTTGGTCGGGTCCAGCGCGTGGCTGCCGCTATCCACGAAGGCGGTGCCTGCGGGATTAATGTCCGTGCGGAGCACGGCATTGACGTTGTCGTTCAGGCTGGAAAAATCCTTGCCCAACATGGCATCGACGATCTGGGCATCATGCCGGGTTTCGACGCCGTCGCGATTGATGTCGAATTTGTTAAAGGCATTGGCCCCGGTCGGGTCGTTATCGGCGAGAACTTTTGTGCCCGAGGGGTCAAACACGATGGCCCGGGCGTCGACCTTCTGCTGTGAGGTGGCGTGGGATTGCATGTAATCCAGCGCGGTGTTCTTGCGGAGAACGCCGTTGCGGACCTGATCCGCGAACGTCGCGCCCGAGGCGGTGCCCAGGGTTCCGTTGGTGAAACCCGAGCCGCTGGCGTCGGAGAGGGCCGCGCCCGTTGCCAGCAGATACAGATCCTGGCCATTGAACCTGCCGTCGCCGTTCAAGTCGCCGAGGGTGATGAGGTCACCCTTTTCCGCGCCGTGCGCGACGGCCCCACCGGGGATCGTCCCGCCGACGTACTGGCTCTGCCCGTACATGCCGGCGAGCGGCGATGCGAGGCTGGCGACGGTCGAGTTGTTCGCGTCTCCCGCGAACATGTCCACGCCGTGGCCGCTGGCGAAGAGCTTCGCCTGCGCGTCCTGGGCGGCCTGGACGGCGCTCAGATCGCGGACGCCGTTCTGGTTGAAGTTTCCGAAGAGCCAGTTGCCGCCGGTGTGCGGCGTCGCGGCGGTCGGGTCATCCGTGATCTTGATCGCGCCTTGTCCGCCCGCCGGGGTCACGTTGCCGTACGTCGATGACGTTCCCGAGGTGACGGTGGACGGATCAACTGCGTTGAAGCGGGTCGCCGTCGCCGGGTCCGCGAGGAAGACGTTATTGCGATAGTCGCTGTTGTAGCTTGCGTTGACGGACGAGGCGTTCAGTCCGTCGGTTGATTTCTGAACCAGCATCAACTGGGGGACGATGAAGCCGTTGGCCAGCAATGCGTCGGCGGGATTGGCCAGGCTCGTCGTGGTCGGAAGGGGCTGGTTGGCGACGGCGCCGGAGATGTTGTGGATGAAATCCGCCACGTCGTGTCCCGTGCCGGTGTCTTTCCCGCTGGCGTCCACGGAGAGCGTGGAGCCGTTGTCGCCCTTGATGATGTTTGCATTGTTGTAGTAAGCGGCGTCCGGCACTTTCGCGGTGATGAACTGCTCATTCTGGTAAAGGACGTAGCTCCCGTTGGTGATGTTGCGGGCCGTCGGCAAAACGTAAGTGTTGCTGGCGGTGTCGCCGGTGGCGGACACCGGGTTGCCCGCGCCGTCTTCGCTCCAGTTTTTGAATCCGTTGCCGTTAGAGTTGTCGTTGACGTTGTTGGCGTCATCGCGGTAGCCCATGGCGCGCGTCGGCCGGGCGACGCCCTGGCCGTTGCTGGGGATGAAATCGCTCATCCCGAGGGTGCCGATCGCCATGGGGCTGTTCTGCACCGTAGGCCGCAGACCCGCTCCGCCGGCAGTCTTATTCGAGAAGGTGATGCCGGGAATCGTGTAGGTCACGCCGGGAAGCGCGCCCGGCCCCGTGACCGTAACCGCGCCGACGTTGATCTGGGTCGTGCCGCCGTCAGAGGCGTTACCGTCGCCGCGGTCATTGACGCCAACGGCGTAGGACGGGTCCAGCCCGACATTCACCGCCGACAGGTTCCGCGTGCCCGATCCCAGGTCGCGAGTCGTCACGTTAAAGCTCGCACCGTTCTGGAGACGGCCGGTGGCGAGGAGGAACTGTGTGTCAGTGCGATTGAGGTGTTCCAGCCCCGTGCCGGGGTTCGCGGCGAAGACGGTCGCGGTCTGGGCAACCACGGTGGAATTGAGATTGCCTACGCCCGCCGTGTTCCACGCACCGACGCCATAGGTCTGCGATCCGGTTCGCGGGCGGTTCGGGTCATAGCCGGGATTCACCGCCCCGGCCACCATATTCACGGCGGACTGGTCGGTGAGTTGATAGCTGCCGCCAGGAAGATGGGTTTCAAACCCGCCGACATAGGCCAAGGCGGGATTACCCTTGCCGTAACCCGCTTGGGCTGGCAAGCCGTTGGGGAGAATGGCGCTTGAAGTGCCCGCATAGGAAAAAACCTGGGTCGGCGCCGTATCGCCGACCGCAATTTGTACGAGGTTCTGCGAACCGGCCACGCGGGGGCCGGCGGCCGGCTGGTAGTTCAGGGTGAAGCCGTTTGCACTAACGGTCGGCGTTCCACTGGTAGGAATGGGCCCGGTGGGACCGTTCCCGCCGAACTTGGCGCGATTGATCCAAACTGCCTGGGTCGTGTTCGGGTTGTATATCGACTTGTCGGTAAACGAACTGGCATTGATCTGGCTGTCAACGAGTTCCTGCGTGCCTTCCGCCGAACCCGCTTCGTGATACTGAAAGGTCAGCGCGGAATGCACCTGGGAATTGCCCGAAGTGCTGTCCGGGGTGGAGAAACTGCTGGAGCCAAGCTGAAAACTGGCGCTGTTGTTGTTCGGGGCCGTGTAGGTGATTTCCGGCTGCGCGGTCGTTCCATCGCCCAAGGCAATGGATGTGCCTGATGTCAGATAAGTGGCCCCCGGGCTGATCAGGAAATTCTTCAGCGCGGTAGATCCGCTGATCGAAATGGTCGGGACCGACCCGTCCCCAGCGCCTTCCTGGGCACTGCCAGGCTGGCGGAAAGACGTGGTGTTGGAACTGGGGACGACCGTATCCGTCGACATCGCGACCCTTACGGACGGAGCCGCCGACGCGATAGAGATGGCGATCGCCCCGCGCAGCATCGCCCGGCGATGCACGCGTGCGGCCCGTTTGTTTGACGTGAGATTCATTTTCCTTCTCCCTCCGGGTCCCGAATGAACCCGTTTTGAGGTCACCTTTGACAGGCGAGAACATCTCGCCCCGTCGCATTCATTTTGCGTGCGCGGGGAGCCGGCGCTCGCAACCGCGCACTCCTGAAGTATTGATGCTTTAACCGGATCGCCCGGGCGTCATTGGGCGACGTCATCGCCCGGGGAAAGGCTGTAAAACTCTTCGCCCCACTGAAATACCGGCGCCAAC
>JAQGHH010000053.1 GCA_028288945.1 Phycisphaerales bacterium | reverse complement strand
ATGGCCGCGGCGGGCGACGCGCCCGTGCGCGTGGCGCTAATCCCGTCAGACGCCCAGCGGCAGATGTTTGAGGCTATCGCCCCCGAGCTTCCCAAAGAACTGGGCGGCGGGCCCGCCAAGACGCTTTCCCGCGGCGTGCAGTGGGGCGCGATCTGGGCGCAGCTTCCGCCTCAGACTTCGGTGCACCTGATCATTGAAGCCCAGGACGCCGCCAACGCCAAGGCCTTGCAGGACGTCGCCAACAAGGGCCTCATATGGCTGCGCGGGAACGCCAAGAATTTGCCGCTCGACGTCGATGCGCTCGCCGGCCTGGCCGCGCCTCAGGTCGAAGGGAACCGGCTGGTCGTCACGCTGGATGCCGCTAATAAGAGTAAGGAACTCGCATCCGCGGTTTTGATCCCAAGCCTCATGCGGGCCCGGCAGACCGCCGAGCGGGTGAGATCCGCCAGCAACCTGCGCCAGCTTTTGCTCGGCGCGATCATGTACGCCAACGAAAACAAAAACGCCTGGCCCGACAAGCTGGAGCAAATCAAGCCGTATATGGGCGATGAAAAGCTGTTCAAAGCGGTGATGATCAATCCTATCCGCCCCGAGCAGACCCCCGGCTACACCTACCGCAAACCCGCCGGCCAGGGCAGCGCCCGGACGATCGTGATGCACGAAACCTACACCCAGTGGCCCGCCGGCGGCATCAACGTGGGCTTCGCCGACGGACACGTCGAATGGCTCCGCGACGAGGCGTTTTTCAAACGGTCGCTGGAGGACAAGTAGGACGTGGTGCGTGAATCGTGCTCCGTGAAGACATCCATTCACGCCGGGTACGAGCGTCAGCGAGGCCCCGGATGGCGAGCCCGCAGCCCGCGGAATCCGGGTCCTCGCTTTCAGCTCGTCCCCGGCGTGAGGGGATCGGCCCGGTCACGCTCCACGATTCACGCAGCACGCTTAGCGCTTTCACGTTCCACTCCTCGACTATTTTGCCGCCCACATCTCGCGTCTATCCCTATACTCATGTAGTGGATACATTCTGACCATTCTTCTCTCGGAAAGGACGCGACTCATGTCCCTGAAATCTCTCATTGCCACCGGCACAAAGGTCTGGCTCGACTCGGTGGACCCCGGACTCGTCCGTAAGAATCGGGCGCTGGGCGCGACCGGCGCGACGTCGAACCCGATCATTATCTCCGACATCATCAAGGCGGGGCAGTATGATGAGCAGATCAGCACCTTGGCCGAGCAGGGGCTCGACGACGACACGATCGCGTGGAAACTTGACGACCAGCTCGTGAACGACGCGCAGCAGGTCTTCCTGCCGGTGTGGGAGCAGACTAAAGGGAACGACGGGTACGTGAGCTTTGAGGTGGACCCGCTGCTGGAGGACGTGACGAATCTGCCTCCCAGGGATAAGGCCGTGGCGCGGTACGTCGAGTTGGGGAAGAAGTGGGCCGCGGGGCATAAAAACCGGATGATCAAGGTGCCGGCCACCGAGCATGGGCTGGCGGCTCTGGACGAGCTGGCGGCGGCGGACATCACGCTCAACGTCACGCTGATCTTTTCCGAGCGCCAGTACAAGGCCGCCCGCGACGCCGTCTGGCGCGGGGCGCAGCGGCGCAAGAGCGGGCTGGCCGGGTTCAAGAGCGTCTACAGCATCTTCGTTTCACGCGTGGACGTGTACACCGAGAAAAACGTTCCGGACCTGAGCCCCGCGGCTCAGGGGCAGGTCGGCATCGTGAACGCCAAGCGCCTGTGGCGGCTCAACCAGGAATTCTGGAAGGACAAGAAGCTCCCATTGCAGCAGGAGATCATTTTCGCCTCCACCGGCACGAAGAAGCCGACCGACCCGCCCGATAAATATGTGGAGGCGCTGGCCGGGAGCGACATCCAGACCAACCCTCCCGCCACCAATGAGATTGTGGAGAAGCTGAACAAGACCTATACCCGCAAGGTGGACCAGATGCCGCCCGAGCCGATCCTTCGCGAGATCGACCAGAAGGTGGACCCGGCCAAAATGGAAGAGACGCTGATGCGCGAGGGGACATTAAAGTTCGCCGATCCACAGAAGGCCTTGCTCAAGCAGATCGCGGAGAGGCGGGCGGCGTTGGTGGGCAGTAGGTAATAGGCGACGAGAGAAGCCGGGAGCCAGAAGCCAGGAGCCAGTAGAAGAGCGGAAGCAATTGCTGCTCCGTGATACCACAGCGGCCTTCTTCCTGGCTTCTGGCTCCTCGCTTGGATTCCCCCTCTGCCATCTGCCTACTTCTCTCATCTAGATTGCGTAATCACTGCAAACGGTCTCATCGACACCATTTTCCTTTGACAAGGGGTAACGGCTGAGATAACGTCTGAGCCTGATTCCAATCCTCCGACCGTGCGGGGTAGAGCCGCACGGGGTCCCGCTCGAAGAATTGAGGCGAGGGGCGAGTCATTACACCATGGATGTCCTCGAGGACCACACTCGCCGCCGCCTCCCCTCGTCAAATTTTCAGCCGCCCTGCCGAAGGACGCACCTGTGAACGAACTTCGGGCGGCTGGGGAGTAGAACTCGCGATGGCTCTGCGTCACCGGTCGGCCACGGCCCAAACGTCTTCCCGCTTAACCAAACCACAATCCAAGGCCCGCGGCGGCAGGAACGCCCTGCGCTGGGCGGTCGAATCGCTCGAGCCCCGGTTCATGTTGACGACCCTTGTGTCGTCCGATATCACCGGCCAACATGACTACTTCATCTTTCGCAATCAAGACGGGCACCTTCAAGAGATCAAGGTGTTCGGCAACATCACCGCCGAGATCATTGGGGCCAACGTAGACGGCGGCAACAACGTCGTCATCGAGAACCTCCCCGGACTGAAAGATGGCGGTCCCGTCGACGGCGGTTTGAACGTCCAGCCCGGGGCCATCCTCGTCGGACCGATTAACATCTCCGACCCGAACGGCCCGGCCATCACTTCCGCGCCTGGCTCCATCGCCGTCAATCCGGTGACGGGCCAGATGTACGGCATCGTCATCCAGACCATTCCCGCCCAGGGCACGACTCCGGCGACGAACATCGCCGTGCTCGTCACGATCGACAAGACCACCGGCACGGGAACCGTGGTCGCCGACATCACGGGGCAGATACTGGCGGCGGCGGGCATCGCGCCGGGAACCGTGGGCGCGGTCGTTACCTCCGCCCCGGCCGCGGCGTTTAACCCGACCAACGGGCTGCTCTATTTCGTCGCCACGACCGGGGTCAATGCCGGCGGTGGCGGGGGTGGCGGCGGTGGCGGCGGCACGCCAACAGGCACTCAACAGCTCTTCTCTCTTAACGTCAACAACCCGACCAATACCGTTGCGGGTATTCAGGGGAATTTCGCCGGGAACGCCGTCACCTCCATTGAATTCACCGCCAACGGCACGCTGACGGTCGTGGCCGGGACGACGGTGATCAATACCGTCAATATCACCAACACCAGCATCGGCGGGAGGGTCGCCACCGCTAACGTCAACGGCCCCATCAGCGGCATTGCCGAGGCGAACGGCAAGACGTTCGTCATCACCAACGCCGGTGCCAACAGCGAGGTTTATGTCATCGACCCGTTGACCGGCCAAGCCATCGACTACGGCCCCCTCCCCAACGGCCTCCTCGGACAAAATCCCGGGGACCTCACCTACGACCCCCTGACCGACACGCTCTTCTCGTTCGACAGGCAGACCAATCAGCTTTTCAAGATCTCCCAGATCAACCGCACCCGCGACTTGTCGATCTTCCAGATTTACATCTCCCAGTCCGACTCCAGCGGCGAAATCGTCACCGCCCGGGTGGGCGATGATCCGGCCAACCTTGGTCCGATGCAGCCCTTCTCGGCGGGCATCGAAGGCGGCTTGCGCATAAACAATGCCCAGGACGGCAAACCCAACCTCATCGCATCGCCGGACGGTTCCGGGGATGCGCTGATCGGCGCGCGCCAGCGCCTCGTCGATCCCAACAGGCCCAACGACCCTTTCGTCCCGATTATCACTGGCACGGTATCGGCCGCCTTCGGCAACGCACCTTACGCCGCCGGCCAGGCGATTATCGCCGGTATTGTTGGCGCCCCCGGTGTCACCATCGGCAAGGTCATGATCGGCGGTACCGTGATGGGCCAGGTCCACATCGCCGGTAACATCGACACGTTCTACGCCGGCTGGCTTCTGACCGGCAACACCCTGGGTGAAGGTCAGGGCAACGTCAGCGACCCCGGCAACTTCACCGTCGGCGGCGACATCCGCAACCTCATCACCACCGCCAGCATCGGCACCGACTCCGACGCCGGCCTCATCAATCCGGCCTACGTCACCGGCTTCGACATGCACGTGGGCGGAACGCTCGGACAGGTCCACACGTTCGATTCCCTGATCGGCAACGTGAACGTCAACGCCGACCCGGCTGCGCCGAACCTCACCTACGCCTACAACGAAGTCGAATTCCGCGTATTGACCAACCCGTGGGACGCGGGCATTCTCAGCGGCAGCGGCATCTTCAACAACGACACCTTCCAAACCCCACAGTTTGTCGGCGCGTTGCCGGCCACGCAGGGCGGGCTCCCCTCAATGGTGTCGATCAACGGCACGCTCCAGGCCGTGAATCGGGATGGGTTCCGCGACTACACCGATTATTACGGCGTCTCGCTCATGGCCGGACAGACCGTGACCGTACAGGTCCAGCAAAAGATCCCCCCGCCCCTGGTGATCGACGTGGGCGTGTTCGACCCCGACGGCCGCGAGATCGCCACGGACTACAGCAGTATCGACAGGACGCAGACGCGGCAGCTCCCCTTCCGCTTCACCGCGGACCGCCCGGGAGTGTATCGCTTTGCCGTGGCCGAGTCGCGCAACGGCACCTTCGACCCGACCGGCGGCCCCGTCCTCGGCCACGTCGGCGTCGTGCCCTACAGCCTCACCATCGAGGGCGTAGGCAACCTCCCGATGGGCGCGGTCGCCGCCACCAACAACATCCTCGACAACGTCAACATCTTTAATCCCGAACCCAGCTTCAGTGTGCTTCACGGCGACTTCGGCGCGCTGACGGCCGGCGGGAAGATCATGTCCTTCAATCCCAACAACACGGTTGTCGTCCCCGCCGGCAACCTCCGCGACATGGATGCCTCGTCCATCGGCAACCAGGTCCTGGTAAACGGGGTCTTCCGATTTTCGGCCGATCCGGAAATCCAGGTCCCCAACGGCAGCGTCGGCCTCATCAGCGCCACGGGTACGGGTATCACCGACATCCTTTACTTTAATCACCCGCTCACAACCCCGCCTCCCATTGGGGGCGACTATCAGGTTGTCAGTGGCGCCGCGCAATTCGGCGCCAACCTGATTGCCAACCAGAACATCGGCGTGATCCGCGCTGGTCAAATGACTTTGCCGTTCGCAAGCCAGTTCCGTGCGGGTTTCAACAACCAGTACGGCCACGCGTTCATCGACCTCGTCGACTGTGCCGGGGACTTGGGCACCCTCGGGGTGGGCGGGCCGCAGATCTCCACCGGCACCGGGGGCGACTTCCGTTATATGAAGGTCGGCGGCACGATGTACCGCGACGCAATCTTCGGCGGCGGGCAGCCTGAACCGACGATCTTCAGCCCCGGAGTCGGCACAACGATCGTGGACGACTCGGGCTCGACCGTGAACCTGGTCCCCAGTCAGGCCACACCGAATCCGATCTTTAATGCCGCGATTACCGACGTCAATGACCCCCGCTCCATTCAGACCATCCCGGCCGGACAAATCACCGTCACCACCTACGGCATCGAAGGCAGCCCTGGCGGCGTCAGCGGCGGCAGCGCCATCGTGGACGTGACCTGCAACGGCAGCCTCACCATCACCAGCAGCGGCAACGTGCCCGGACAGTCCTTGGAGATCAGCCGCCTGGAGATTCAGGGGCTCGGGACCGCCGTCATCGACACGACTGCTGTCACCCCGGCCCTTATCGGCAACGCAACCGGCATCGTGATTCCGGCTAAGAAGAGCACCCAGCCTTCAGTGCCCACCCCCGGCGGCACGACCCCCGGCGGCACAACCACCGGTGGCACCACGGGCGGCGTTACGACCCCCATCGTTTCCATAACCGGTGCTTCAACCGTTCCGGGCCTGCAGTTGGCGGCCTTCGGCCTGCCCCTCTTCGTGAACATCGGCGGCTCCGCACCCGTCGATGTGCTCAACACGGTCGTCACCGGTAACGACCCGGAGCACAAGAAGTTCGGTGACGCCACCCAAATCACCAACGCCACCGGCGGTGAAATGGTCAGCCTCATCGCCGAATCGGTCGGTCAGCTCATTACCAGCGGGACGCTCGGGCTAGCCAAGCAGCACACCGCCGCCGCCGTCAATCCGCAGCAGACCCTGCTGGCGGGGAACAATTTCATGCCGCTGGGACCCACCCCCCCCCGCCCGCCGCGGATCGTGGACCCCATTGACCCCCCGGTCGTCATTGGTAATCTCTTCCCGTTCGTCCAGCAAAAAATCGGCATCGAAATTATGCACGGCAACGTGCTATCGATGCAGGCGAAGTCATTTGGCAATATTCTGGTGAACGGCGGGAGCATCGGTCAGCTTACCAGCACCTCGGACGGCACTGTCGAAGCCATTGCCGGCGCAATCGCCGTGTACGACTTGAGCATCCTAACACAGGGGGCCGGCCACAACTTCCAGTTGGACGCCGCGCCCAACGCCGGCCGTCTCATCGCCGTAAACCTCGGACAGGGCGGAATCGCCCCCAGCGGCACAGGTAATCTCGGCGCCGCAGGCATCTACACTGACAATCAGATCGGCACCGTCGTCGGACGCGGCGACATCCGCGGCAGCATCGCCAGCGCTACCGGAATCGACTCCATCAAGCTGACCGGCGGCTCGATCATCAACGCCCACCTCGGGCAATATGGCCGACAGGCCGATACGCGCGATATCGCCCCCAATGTCCAGATCCCCAGCTACGGAACGCCGCTCGACGCGCCCCGGCTCGACCTCGGAAGCATCATCATAAACGGGTCCGGCGGAATTATCGGCGCCGAGATCGTCGCCGACCACCTCGGCATCATCCAGGTCAATGGGGGCTTCGGGATATTCAATACCTCCATTCTCATACAGGGTGACGGCACGGTCGGCAGCATTCGCGCCGACGGATACGGCATCCGGCAGCTCTCTTGCAGCGGCGGGGCCAATCTCGGCGCACTCATCGCCACCGGCAGCGGCGCCAACGTCAGCACCCAGACCTTCTCCACCAGCGTCCGCCAGGGCGAAACCCACCAGTTCGACCCGTTCACCGGCTTCATGCCCAACCGGCTCACCGACATCAACGTCTATACCGGCGCTTCCGCCAGCAACCCACAGATCCCGGGCTTTCCGGGCGGCGGAACCGACACCGGCGTGATCGAAGACTTCATCGGCTCCGGAAGCCGCGACTTGGGGACCGTCTCCGCGTATCAAATCCGGGCCACCGACCCCCTGCTCGCCCCGTCCACCTTTAACTACGCCAACTCGGTCAAATCGATCACCACGCGCAGCACGATCGATGGAGCCATCATTGTCACCGGCCGTCTCACCAACTTTAATCCGGGGGGGGACGTCTCCCACATGGACATGCGGATCGCCGGCCGCATCAGCAGCATCAAAATGAAGGGCAGCCTTCTGGGCAACTCGAGCATCTCCGCCCTGGGCCCCAACGGAAACATCGGGACCATCTTCATCGCCCACAACCTCGTCGGCTCCATCACCGCCAGCCGTAAGATCGGCACCGTGACCATCGGCCAGAACCTCGCGGGCGCGGTCAGCGCAAGGTCCCTCAGCACGCTCAAAATCGGCGGCAGCATCGCCGGCGGAAACCTCGACATCATGGGCAACGTCGGATCAATCCAGACCGGCGGAGACCTCGGCCTGCCGGGCGAAGTCCTCACCATCCACGGCGCGATCTCCACCATCAAGGTGGGCGGCAACATCAACTGCGCCATCGTCGTCCAGGGCAAACTCGGAACCCTCCAGACCAACGGTTCCATCGTCACCGGCAGCACGACCAACGTCACCGGCGTCCTAACCACCCTCAAAGTCGCCGGCGACGTCCAAGCCGGCTCCAGTGTGACCGCCCATCTCATCAAGAAAAAGATCGTCAAGGGCCTGATCCAGGGGACCATCACCCCCTGATCGCACCCGTAAGCGAATCTCAACACACACGAAGGGCGGCCCGACCGAGGGCCGCCCTTCGTGTTGGAGTGCTGAGTGCTGAGTGCTGAGTGCTGAGGACTAAGCACCGACCGCGGACTACTGACCGCCGAGAATATGGCTACACGCCGGGTACGAGCGACAGCGAGGCCCCGGATGCGTCAGGTCCCATCGCCCACCCAAACATCCGGGGCCTCGCTTTCAGCGCCTACCCGACGTGAACATATATCCTTACTCAGCCCTCAGCACTCAGCACTATTTGCCCGCCCCGGTTTCCTGCTATCATCCCTCCATGCGCACCTGGCAACTGGCGGCGTCTTTGGTGCTCGGATCGGCTGGGCTCTGCTTCGCCCAGACCACGCGCCCCTCCCCCACCACCTTGCCCGCATCCCCCGCGACTCAACCCGCGCCGACCACCCGGCCCGCGCCCGCCACGCAAGCCGCCGCCACGCAAGCCGCGAGCCGTCCGTACGTCAATCTCGACGACCTGCTCAAGCGCCTTTCCAGCGACGCCTGGCAGCAGCGCCAGCGCGCCCAGGACGAACTGGTGCGCATGGGCGACGAGGCCCGGCCGGTCGTCAAGGATCTCCTCGCCCGCACCACCGACACCGAGGTCCGCACCCGCCTCGAAGCCGCCGTCGCCCAGATCGACGAAAACCGAATCAGCGGCCCCTCCTTCATCACGATGCACTTCAAGGACGCCGACCCCAGGGAGGTTTTCGCCGAGCTTTCGAAGCAGTGCTACGCGACCTTGAAACCCTTCCCCGACAACCTCTTTGACCAGCCCGGCCTTTCCAAAGTCACGATCGACATCGACCACCAGCCCTTCTGGGCCGCAATGAAGCAGATCGCCGACAAGACCGGCATCGACCTCCAGCAGTACAGCGAGGGCATGCGCCTCATGCGCGGCGCGTTCCGCATGAACTCCCCATTCACCACCACCCGCGGCCCGTTCCTCGTCGTCGCCACGCAGGTCGACTACTCGCAAACCATGATGCTCGCCAACGGCGGCGGCGCGACGTCCAACTTCGCGGTCCACCTCGTCGCCTACTCCGAGCCCAAGCTCCAGATCATCAGCTCCACCTCCGCCGTTAAGCTCGAAGAAGCGGTCGACGACGCCGGCAACTCCCTCCTCCCCACCGGCCCCGACAACCGCGGCTACTACGGGGGCGGCGGCGGCACCTGGAACCTCTACGCCCAGCTCCACCACCCCGACCACCCCGGCCAAAAAATCGCAAGGCTCCGCGGCTCCGCAAAGTTCGTCATCCAGACCAAGAGCCAGAAAATCGAAATCCCCGTCGCCGGCATCAAGGAAAACGCCCAGGTCATCGGGGACATGCCCGTCCTCATTCACGACCTGAAAAAGAACGCCGAAATTTGGGAGCTGCGCCTCTCCGCCACCCCCGACACGATGGGCAACCGCTGGGCCCAGCTCCAGCAGAGCGTGCAGACCCGCCTCCAGCTCGTCGACGCCCAGGGCATCCCCCTCGACCACCGCGGCATGAGCAGCCGCGGCGGCAACAACGGCATCGAGTTCACCATCCTGTTCACCCCCTCCAACAACCGCCCTGCCGCCGACCGCGCCTCCGCCGACCCCGCCAAATTAGTCTGGGAAGTCCCCACCGCCACAAAAGAAATCCCCGTCCCCTTCGAGTTCAAAGACGTGCCGATGCCGCACTGATTGACTCCCCCCTCTCTTCCAGAAAGAGGGCCGGGCCCCACCTCGCCCGGCGACCGCCCAGCATTCACCGGCCCGCGCTTGGACGCCCTCTGCCGCCGCGGCATACTCAAGACAGGAGAAATTTGGGGCAATCATGGGCAATGATCAACGTCGCGCCCAACTCCACCCCCCGTGACCGATGCCCTGCGCGATCCTCCCCCGCCGTGTACCCCCAACCCGCATTTCCAGCCCGCGGCAGGGGCCCCGTGACCGATTGTGACCGATTTGACCGGCCTTGCACAACAGGAGCAATTAACTGCCAATACATGGCGAACTCAACTGGATTATTCGCCCTGCGGACCTGTTTGAGCCCGCCACTTTTTTGGGCAAAATCGTTCTGTTGTGCAAAGCCGATTTGACCGATCAAAAGGCCTTTTTTCACAACAGATTTGATAAAACCTATACGACATTCGCGAGGCCGCATAAGTTTCAGCAGAACAATGTTTTGCGACAAAGCACCATCCAACGGCGCTCCCAAGAAGCTCAACGCGCTCACCCCTTCACGCCGGGGCAAAGCGGCATCAAGTCACGTCGACTGAAGCCAATGAACTCGCCGCCGCCCCACTGCTCGGCGGGAAGCGAAATCAAAGTAAACAGTTCGCCTCCCATCCCAGACAATTCGCGCCTGCCGCCGTTTCTCCCCACCCATTTCCCATTGACAATTGATGGGACATGGCGGCATTTCCCAGGCGTCTAAGCGAAGGGTTCGCCGCACTCGGGGCAGCGGTCGGCCGAGGCGCGCAGGTCGTATCCGCAGCGTCCGCAGATTCGCAGACGTTGAACCCATTCACGCCGGCGCTTGGCAATGAAGCCTTTTCCCCACCGGGCGACAGGCGCGACGGAAGCGAGGCCGGCGAGAATCCAATGAGGGGCGATAAAGCCCACCACGCCGTCGTCGGCCTCCACGGCGCTTGGCGAGCGACTCGGGTAGAGATGAACCTTCGGGGGAAACTCGACTTCCGATCGGCTGGCCCACATGGCGCGCGCCGGCACGGCGGCCAGCCCCGGCGGGCCGTTCGTCAGGCGCTCGACTGTCGGCGTCCCCTGCCTCACGTCCGTCACCCTCAGATGCACCCACCCGCTCATCGACACGAACTCCCACTCGAAGTTGTTCCAGATCCCGTCATAGCCGACCCAGAAGAAGAGGCTCAGGCACCAGGCCGCGAAGAGCAGCGCCGCCGCGTATGCGGACAAGCGGCATGCGATTCTATTGACCCGCGCGAGCATGATTATTTCCCGTCGCTGTCGCGGTGCATTCTTTCCGCCAAAACCTGTTCGGGTGAAACCAGCCGCGCGCCATAGCGCCGCAAGACCTCCGCGATCTGAGGCTCGCGGTTCCGGACCTCCCACAAGGGCGTACTGCCGTATTTGTCGGCTTTATTCGGGTCTGCGCCGGCGCGGAGCAGGTCCTCAATGATTGACCAGTACCGCGCCCGCACCGCATTCAGGACCAGGCTGATCTCCTGGGCGTCGCACCATGTCGCATCCGCCCCGTGGCCCAGCAGCGCGTGGAGCAGGTCTTCCTCGCCCAGACGGATGGCCCAATACAGGGCCGTGCCGCCCTTGTCATCGCCGAGCGCCGCGCCGGCCTGGAGGAGCATCTTGGCCACGTCGCCCCGCCGGTGCTTTGCCGCAACGAGGACCAGGGAGTCGCCGGGGGGATTCGGGTTGGCGCCGTGGTCGAGCAGGAAGCGAATGGCCCTGTCGTCCGTGCCTCCTTGGACTTGTACGGCCAGAGCGGTCCATGAGCGGCCCTTGGGCCAGTTCACATCGGCACCCGCATCGGTCAGACACTGGAGGTTCGTGAAGTCCGCGTGGGCGAGAACCGACATGTGGTCCGGCCTGTCAATTTCAGCCCCATGTTGCACCAGTAATTTGATGACGGCGGCATTGTTGGGGCTCAATGCCGCCATGAAAAGGGGGAACTGGCCGGAAGGATTGGGGCGTGAAGGATCAGCGCCTTGGGCGAGGAATTGCGCCACCGCCGCGACATCACCTTGTCCCGCAGCGGCCGCAAGATCTCCAGGTGAAGCCGCAGCACGCTTACGGCAGCCCATGCACGTAACGAAGAGCGCAATGAACACAAAGGCTAGTCTGCACAGGCCCATAGATCTTCAATTTCCGGCTCTCCGCGAGAGCCGCTGATTGTTGTGTCGTGTCCATCATCCGAACAGGTGCAGGACTCGCAGCCGAAAATGGCAGAAGTTACGCATCCCGCACGCACGCCATAGGATCGCCCGTAAGCCGCGATTGAACCCTTCGGTGCGGCCGTTGCTCGAACGGCTTACAAAGTAGTTGGCGATTTTCTCAATCCAGTTCTCCAAGGTCTTGTTGAATTGCTTCAGAGCTTTGAGTCCCATCTCCACCCCGCTCCGACACCATTCGCGCAGTCGCACCATTGCCGTCGCGGGCGTCGTGATCCGCTTGTCCTCGAAGATTTGCCGCAGCCCTTCCCGGTGTTCGGCCAGACGCCCCAGTTCCGGGAATTTCCGCTTCAGCACCTCCAATTCGGCACGTTGCTCGACCGTGAGATTTTCCGGGTTGGTGACCCACAGCCAGCGGCTGCCTTTCAGTTCCTTGGCCTGCTCTTTATCCAGGCCCCTTTGAATCTCGCGCCGCGCTTCGTTGAGCCGGCCCTGGAAGTTCTTCATCACGTGAAAGCGATCGATGGTGATGCGGATCGTCGGCCCAAAAACTTCCTTGGGCGCCTGGGCGTACGCGTCCCACATGCCGCAGGTCACTTCCTCCACCGCCGACAGCAACCCGGATTCCTTCCCCGCCTTCAGCCATCGCAGAACGGCCTCTTTCTCCCGGCTTTCCAGCACGTCCAGCACCCGGCCGTTGGTGTGGTCGATCAGCACGCAGCAGAATTGCCGGTGTCTTTTTTTAGCGACAGCTCGTCGATCCCCAGCGACCGCACCGGCTGAAGGTGCGGCGCCGAACCCTTCCGTTTCCGCTCCAGGTATTGGTAATACCATCCTTCCGCCGTCTTTTCCGGTATCCCGAAGAAACGGGCGGCAGTCGCGACGTCGCTGTGGCTGGCCAACTCCGCCAGTCTTTCCAGCAGCCGCTCGGTGGCATGGGCTCCCTCGGCCAATGCCGCGAAATGCGGGGTGAAAAACTTGTCGCAAGCCGGGCAGTGAAACTGCGAAAGCCGCACCACCAGTTCCACTCGCTGGCCACCCATCGGCAGGTCCGCAATAACCCGGTCATGGCAGACGTGCCGTTCGTCGGTGACACCATGACAGTGGGGACACAGTCCGACGATTGCCTTGGGCACCAGCGTCAATCGGCGGACCTTTTCCCGCCGGTCCCGGCTCGATTCCATGACCTCGAATTCATCCAAGTCCAGCAGCGACGTGAGCGTCGCCAGTTCAACATCCCTGTCCATGCGTGATCCTCCTTGATCAACGCCTTCCACTCATACCCCAACCGGTGGTAGATTCCAACGACAGATCAGCGACCCTCGCGGAGAGCCCAATTTCCTTAGCTCAATGGGGCGGAGCCACCCACGCCGGCTTCGGACCGGGCGGAAGCGTCCTGCGCCCCAGTAATGTCTCCACCGGATGATAAAGACTTCCGAGCTAGAAAGGATCGGAAGTTCGATGAAGAAGCGATTCACCGAGGAGCAGATCGTCGGGATTCTGCGCGAGGCGGAGACGGGCAAGAAGACGATCGGGGAGGGACAAAACGGGGACAGGC
>JAQGHH010000050.1 GCA_028288945.1 Phycisphaerales bacterium | reverse complement strand
GGCGTCGGGCGTTGCCGGGGCAGTCGCCGGCGCTGTCGAGGGGGGTATGGGAGCATCGGGGACGGCTGGGGCGGTCGCCGGTCCCGTTGGATTGGTCGAGGGCGCGGCCGGACCGGTCGTCGGAGCTGCCACGGGCGCAGTCGGCAGCGCGGTGACGTTGACGGCCGGGGCGATTTCCGGGGGGAGCGGCGAGGGGAGAGGGACGCCCTCGGCGGAGAGCGTGGCGGCGAGCTCCTTGGCCGTGGTCAGGAATTCCTTTTTCTCGTCGCCCGTCGCCTTCGTGTAGGCCCATCGGGCGTATTGCTCGGCCATCATTGCGACCTGGGCGGCTTGCTTGAGGGCGGGGATCGTCTTGTTGCCGCTTCCCTGCGGGCGGCGGTCGATCGTCGTGGTCAGGAGTTTTTCCGCGTCCACGAACGCCTGGCTCGCCTTCGCGCGGGCGTCGTTCATTTCCTTATCCAGCTCGCCGGCCTCCAGCGACTTGGGGATCGCAACCGTGGCTTTGGTGAGGATGTCCTTGAGGGCCGTCGCACTCTTGATCCGCGTGTCGGCGAACCAGGCCTGGTCCGCGAAGATTCGCGCCATCCGCTGGTGAACCTGTGCGCGCTGAATATCGGGGTCGGAGCTGTTGTGGATTTCGATCATCCACTCCCACGCCTGCCTGAGCGGGGCGGTGGTGTCCTTGCCGCTGAGGATTCCCGCGTATTCTTTTTGGACCTTGGAGTTGACGCGGTCGGCCGCGCCGAAGTACGCCGCAGCTTTGTCGAGGTGCGCGATCGCTTCAGTGCGGAACTTCGCCACCGTCGCGGCCGTTTGCTCCAGTTCGTCGCCGGCCTGCTTGATGGAAGTGATCTGCGGCTGAGCGCTCGGGTTGGTGGCGGGAGTCGCAGGGACGTCAGTGCCGGCACCTTCGACAATGGCCTTGGAGCTGGCGGTGTATTCGTCGATGCGCTTCTGCACGTCGGTCCAGCCGCCGGTGACTTGCTTGGCCTGATCGTCGAGCTTGTCCACGGCGCTCTTCAACTGCTTTTGGACGCTCTGGGCGACGGCCAGATCGCGTTCCAGGCCGGCGGAAACGGCGTCGGCGGAGATGATCTGATTGGCCAGCTCCGCGCCGGCCTTCCGCAGGTCGGCGGCCTGCTTGAAGAGGTCGACCGACTTTTTGCCCGCCGCCTGCTCGGATTGCTGCGCGAGCTGGTCGGCTTGCTGAAGATCGGTGTTGCGCTGCTTTTCGAGGTCGTCGTGCTTGGCCTTCAGGTCGGCGATCTGCTTGGTCAGGTCGGCGATGCTCTTGTCGGCCGCGTCAAGCGTCGGAAGAATCGTGTCGGTCTTGCTGATCGTCCAGGTGACCTTGTCGCCGCCCTTCGCGCCTGCGGCTTCCAGGGAGATCGCCGCGAGCGTTGCTTTCGGGTCCTGCGCCACCAGGCCGGCGACGGCTACGTTATTGGCTTGCACACGCGCGGCCAGCTCATTGATCCGGCCCACGAGGCGGCCGAATTTGATTTGCGCGTCGTCCAGCTTCGCAATGGCGGCATCGGCCGCCTGAAGCTCGGCCAGACCCGCGATAAGGTTCGCCGACGATTGGGACGGGTCGGACGCCGCTTTGTTGTTCGCCGCCCCGGAAAGGGGCGCTAGGGCGGTCGAGGCATCGGGCTTGTCGTCGAGCGCCTGCGAGCCTTTGGTGATGGCGGCGGAGACGTCCTGATCGGCCTTTTCGACCGGCCGTTTGCAGCCGGTGAAGAGGGAGGAGGCGGTGGCAAGGGCGACGACGGAAACAAGTGCTGCTTTTTTCATAGGGACGCGCATCAAGGGTGTGGAACTCTGGGGTGCGTGCATCGGTGCTCTCCTGACGAGGCTGCCCGGGTATGTCACTCCGCCATGCGCCCCCTGCCGGGCCGGGCAATTGTGCCAACGGGGCGTTTAAAAGTCAAAATGGGGCGGCGGAGAGTGCGATCATTGTCCGAAGGGAAGGTGTGTTCCTCCAAGACGCGCGGCGAGGTAGAACATCCCGAGCCCGGCGAGTTGGGTGAGGACGGGGTATTTCATTTCATCCCAACGGGTCGACACATAGTAAAGCGCATAGATCCCAAAAAAGAAGTACAGCAGGCCGCAGACTACGCTCTCGCGGAAGGCGGTAATGATTCCCCAGATTCCGCCGGCCAAGATAATGAGAACGGCAACGCCCATCGCCAGCAGCGCGAATACCGGCGAGACGAGCGAAAGGGCGAGGAGCATCAGGATGACGCCCGCGGCGATTAACGGGATGAGCGGCCCGCCGGGCAGGCCGACGGAAGGGGCGCCTCGCTTCTCTTTGCGACTCGCAGCCTTGCCACCGGCGGCCTGGAGGTCTTTGATGGACGTGCCGTGCTTTGTCGTCGGCCCGGATGCGGTGGGAGCGGCGACGGTGGACATGACCGCGCGGTACTGGAACAGGGCCGCGTCGGGCGCGGCCGCTGCTGCGGGGGCATTCTTCTCCAGCTGCGCGAGGACCGCGAACGGGTCGGGAATTGCCGCGTCGCCGGGGAGATCCATGGCATTCCCGCAACGCCGGCACTTCACGCGCCGCCCCGCCGCCGAGTCCACTACCTTGTACCTTGCCGTGCAGGAAACACATTGCGCGTTGATGGGCATACTGCTTCGCTCCGTGGCGGTGGATCATAGATGAGATTGCCCGGAATTCCGAGCGACGGCTTTCACTTCGGGCGGGGCGCGTTGCCTTCATCCGGCTTTGGCTGGGCGGCGATTCGGGCCTTTACGGCTTCGATGGCGAACTGGGCGACCTGCCGGGCCGAGCCGTCGCGGCCACGCATGTCGTGGGCGGCGCGGTCGAGCTCGCTCAGGCACTTGCGCGTGCCGACGTGCTCGAGGATCTGGGCGGCGCTCGTGCGCACCCGCGGGTCGGGGTTTCGCAGGTGAGGCATGACCGCGTCCTCCGCGACCGGCCCCATCTCCGTCAGGCTTGCGATCGTCTGCTGCGGCTCCTCCATGAGCCACATCACCACCGCGCCCGCGCCGCGTTTGTCCTTCAAGGCGGCCAGCGCCGTCATGGCGATCTGGCGCTGATTGCGGTCGCCGGCGCGGTCGAGCATTGGAATGAGTTCCGGCACCAGCTTGGCGTCGCCCCAAGCGGCCAGGGCTTTGCCGATCGTTTCCGAATTGAACGTGCGGTCGCGGCCCTTGGCCGCGACAATAAAATGCGCGACGACCGCGGATCGGTGCTTGTCGTCGGGCGCGAGGGCGGCGAGTTTTTCCAGCGCGTCCCTGCGAGAGAAATAGTCGGTGCCGGCGAGCGCATCCAGCAGATCGGTGACCTCGTCGTGGTGATCCGGGTCCACCCGCCGGAGCGCGGCGTGGGCCATTGCCGCCAGTTCTTTGTCGTTGGATTTTGCGGCGGCTTCCAGGGCGGGTATCGACTTGACGGTCGCGATCTTCGCCAGGAGCGGCACGACGCGCTGGCGGAGGAAACGGTCGTCGGACGCGAGCAGCGGCAAAAGCGCTTCCTCGGCGGCGGCCCCTTTGGCGCGGAGGATGGGCAGGGCGTGCTCCGGGTCGTCCGCCAGCCGCGGGGCGACGAGCTTGGGAGAGAACGGGTCCGCCCGCTCCTCGCCCGCCTGTGCCTTGCGCAAACTGCGCGCGGAAATGTCCAGGGTCTGGGCGAGCAGCGGTTCGTCCTGAGGCGCGGCGACGCTGACGATGAGCCATTGGTCGCCCGAGGCGGCAACGTACTTGATGGACCGCGGGCCCCCGCCCTGGCCGCCCGTGTCGGACGCGATTCGGGTGAAGGCCAGGCCGTTGATCTTCCCCGTTGTGACCGTGGACCCTTCGGCGTCAATGAAGAACAGGCGCCGGGCTTCGGCGGCACGCTTGAGGCCCGGGCGGTCGGGCGTCACGGGGCGGCGCTGCTGTGGGTCTTTTCGCGGAAGCGTCGATAGCGACAGGCGCGTCTGAAAGCCCTTCTGCGCGAGCCAAATGAGCCCGTCGGGGCCGGATTCGACGGAGCGCAGGTCCATTCTCATCTCGACGGGCGGGCGGAAGCGGAACTCCTTGTAAGACACTTCGTCGGCGAGCTGCGCCGACGAATCGGGGGCGGCGGACCAATCCTCGCCGGCCGACGCCTCGGCAAAATAAGAGGCGGCGTCGAATTTTTCCGACGGCAACGCCGCGATCTTTTTCTCGAGTTGAGTCAATGCGTCGGCGACTTCCTGCCATGCCGAGTCATTGGCATGAGTCGCGCGGAGGGCTTCGACCCGGGGCCGAATGCCGCCCACGGCCGCGGTCATTTCCTCGCGGGTACTGCGCGACATGTCCTTTGCGGCGAGGCGGGTCAGTTGTTCGTGAAGGGTGGAAACGGAAGCGGCTTCCACGTCCGCGAGGCTGAGGGGCGTCGGGCGGACCGTGGGGCTGCTGGGCGTCCGCTTGGGGACGTAGGAATCAGACCTGGGGACGTAGGAATCAGAATTGTCAGGCTCCGCCCCCGCCGCCACGGACTGTTGTTGCGCCGCCCCCATCAATCCGCCGGCCACTACTGCGCTCAGGATGACGATGGAAAGAACGAACCCACCGGCCCACAACATGCCGCCGAGCACGAACGCCACAGCGCTCCCGGCCCAGTCCAGGTCGAACACGTGCATCAGCATGTAAAAAGTGATCGGGAGGATGGCGAGGAGCATGGTCCCGATGAGCACCGGGTTTGCCGGGAGCATTTGGGTCATGAAAAAGAGCACGACCGGCAGCGCCGCCACGCCGCAGGCGCGGAGGTACGGCGAATCGACCATGTCGAAATTGAATATTCGCGAAGTGATCCAGACGCCCAGCCACGCGAGCGGCCCGACGATCGCAAAGAAGAGGATGTTCCAAACGATGACCCAGGACCAGACGTGCCCGACGAGTGCGCCGGCGGCGTGCTGATCCAGATTCGAATAGAGCTTTACAGTGGCGTAGATGCCTGAAACGACGGAGGCGGCGACGTAAAGAAACAGGACATAGGGCGTGGCGGAATCGACGCCCACCGACCCGGTGTCACGCCCCGCCCGGCCGACGCTGCCGCGCGGCCGACGGCCTTCGGCGGCGGGGCTGGAATATCCGAATGCCGGGCCCTTGGGCCGCTCTACGGGCGACGGCGCGACCTCAGGCTCGGGCGTGGGCGCGAGCGTTAGATTTGCGAACGGATCGGGAGGGTCACCGCCTTGAGAATCGGCGGTGATGGTGAAGGTGTTGCCGCAATGCTTGCATTTCACCTTACGACCGACGAACTTCTCATCGACGTCATACCGGCTTCCGCAATCCGCGCATCCCACTGATATCTGCATGGTGACCCCACTTGTGAACGCCCCAACAGTTGAATTGTTGCCGGGAGGCAATTCTCTAATTATCGGCTATTAATGAGGCAACGTCAATGGCAGGCTCCGCCCTATAAAATGCTGATAATAAAGGCTTTATGCGACCAAATGCGGTCCAGCACTGGCGGCGGAAGGAAGTCGGCCTATAATCGATCGCGCTTTGGGCGAAAGGAGCCTCGTTGGCCGAACGTTACTTCCAGCACACTTTTCCGAACGGGTTGACTCTCCTGGGCGAGCGAATGCCCAGTATGCAGTCGGCGGCGATGACGCTGTTGGTGCCGGCAGGGTCGGCAACCGACCCGGCGGACCGATCGGGGTCGGCAACCGTTCTCTCCGATCTCGTCCTCCGCGGCGCGGGAAGCCGCGATAGCCGACAACTCACCGATTACCTCGACACGCTGGGACTCCAGCGCTCCAATAGCGTCGGCGTGCATCACACCCGTTTCGGCTGTGCGGCAGTCGGGCCGAAGGTGATCGAAGGGCTTGCGACGTATGCCGACATCATCCGCCGACCTCAGCTCCCGGAAGCGGGTTTTGAAGCCGGGCGCGATCTCGCCCTTCAGGCGCTCGAAGGCATTGATGACGAGCCCCGGCAGAAGCTGATGATCAAGCTGCGGGAGTGGTATCTGCCCAGCCCCTACGGCCGCAACTCCATGGGCCGCGTGGAGGACCTGCAGAAGCTGACGCTCGAATTGATGCGCGCCGACCATGCCCACCGTTACCACGCGAAAGGAGCGATCCTTTCACTGGCCGGCAACCTGGACTTCGCGGAGATCAAGGACGTCGTCGAAAAACTCTTCGGCGACTGGAACGGCGTGGAGCCGCCGCCCATTGAGATCATGCCGCCGCCCGGGCCGTTCCATCACGAAGAGCAGCAGAGCGAGCAGACGCACATCGGCATCGCCTGGCCTTCGGTGCCGGAGACCGATCCGGACTACTACACGATCCGCATGGCGACCGAAGTCCTCAGCGGCGGCATGAGCGGCCGGCTCTTCACCGAAGTCCGTGAAAAGCGGGGCCTCTGCTACAGCGTTTGGGCCGGGTACAGCAGCCTAAAAGGCCAGGGCAACATCCTCGGTTACGCCGGGTCGAGCAACGAACGGGCCCAGGCGACACTCGACTGCTTCATCAGCGAGCTGCGCCGATTGAGCGAAGGCGTGACCCAACCCGAGCTCGATCGGGCCAAAATCGGCCTTAAGGCCAGCACAATCATGCAAGGCGAGTCCACGAGCGCTCGCGCCGGCGCGATAGCCCACGATTTTTACATGCGCGGCCGCATCCGCACGCTCGACGAGATCAAGTCGGCGATCGATTCGGTGACGGTGGACAAGGTGAACGCGTATTTGAAAGCCCACGAGGCGGGGCCGTTCACGATCGTGACAGTGGGGCCGAAGGCTCTGAAATTGCCATAGGCGAGCAGGGACGGAGAATCGCCGTGGCGAAAGCGTACGACGCGACGATGAAGCACCTGGTGGAGGCGCACCCAGCCGACTGGCTGGCTTTTGCCAGGATGCCGGCCGCGGCCGTAATGGAAGTGATCGACGCCGACGTGTCATCAGTTGGAATGGCGGCGGACAAGGTCGTCCGGGTCATGGCACCGGACCCTTACATCGCGCACCTGGAGTTTCAGTCCGGTGCCGACGCCGATATGGATCGGCGCGTTCTTTTCTATAATGTGCTGTTGCGATGGCGGCATAATCTGCCCGTTCGGAGCGTGGTGATTTTGCTTCGTCCGCAGGCGCAAGTCGGGTTAACCGGTCGCGTGCAGGACTCCGCGGCGGAAGACGCACACCTGGACTTCCGCTTCCGTGTGATCCGCGTTTGGGAGCAACCCGTCGAGGCGATCTTGGCCGGCGGTGTGGGCACCCTGCCCTTGGCACCCATCGCGGCGACGAGTTCGGCGGACCTGCCCGCCGTGGCGCAGCGGATCATCGACCGCTTGAGCCGGGAAACCGCGCCCGGCGAATTTGCTGACACCTGGACGGCGACGGTCATTCTCGCCGGACTGCGCCATTCGCGCGAGGTCGTGGCTCAATTGCTGAAGGGAGTACGAACCATGAAAGAGTCCGTCACTTATCAAATGATCATTGAGGAAGGCATTGAGCAGGGGATTGAAAAGGGCCGCACGGCAGAGGCAAAGGCGATCCTTCTTAAGCTCGCAACCCGCCGATTCGGACCGCCTCCCTCGGACGCCGTCATCAAACTGGATAACGTCTCCGACCTCCGGCGAGTCGAGGACCTCATCGATCGTACTGACCTCGTCGGCGGCTGGCAGGAATTGCTGGCCGGCACTGAGTGAGAGATACCGCGCCTGCGACCGCCGTGCCGCCTCACTGACTTTTCTCATCGCTCACCGCTGATCAAGGAATTTCGCCCATGGCCCTGACCTTCCACTACAAGCAGCTTGCCAACGGCCTGGACGTTGTCGCCGAGCGCAACCCGGACGCCCACTCTGTCGCGCTGGGCCTCTTCGTGAAGACCGGCTCGCGCGACGAAGACCCTTCCGTCAACGGCGTCTCCCACTTCCTCGAACACATGATGTTCAAGGGCTCAAGTAAATACACGTGGGAAGACGTCAACCGGATCTTCGATGAGATCGGCGCCAAGTACAACGCGTTCACTTCGCAGGAAATGACGGCCTACTACGCCAACGTCCTGCCGGAGTTTACCGAGCGCGCCC
>JAQGHH010000668.1 GCA_028288945.1 Phycisphaerales bacterium | reverse complement strand
CATGTACGAGCAATTTGGGGCAATTGAAGACCCGGCCAATCCGGGCGTCGTCACGTTTCGACTGTTCGTTCCGTCCGACGTGCCGTCGCAGTTTGAGGGCGGCGGGCTGCCGCGGATCAAGTCCGTTCGCGTGGTCGGCGATTTCCAGCAGCCGAAATGGAATGCCGCGGACCCCACGACGGTAATGCAGCCGGCGCCCAAGGCCGTCGGCGGAGTTACCATCGGCCAGGTCTACTCCGTGACCACGCCGAAGCTCGCCGACAACTTCTACGAGTACAAGTTCTACATCGAGTTCCAGAACGCCGACCCGCGTTACATCGCCGACCCGTGCACGCGCTACGGCGGATCGAAGGACCAGAACTCGGCCATTGCCGTGGGCGGGAACGACGAGGTCGTGCCGGCGCTTGCCAACCGTCCGCCGCTCAACGACCTGATGATCTACGAACTCATGATCGGGGACTTCGCCCAAGGCGCCCCGCGTCAGGGCGTTTCGCCGATCGACACGATCACCGTGAATTTGCAACATCTCGTGGACCTTGGCGTCAACGCCATCGAGATTATGCCGTGGACCGCCTGGCCGGACGACGGCTTTAGTTGGGGTTACAACCCGTTTTCGTATTACTCGGTTGCCCACCAATACGCGCTGGACGCGCAGAACCCGTCGGACAAAATCGTCTACCTCAAGCGCCTCATCCGGGATTGCCACGCGAAGGGGATAGCCGTGATCCTCGACGGCGTATTCAACCACGCCGAGGCCGGCGCGCCGCCCCGCGGGTTCGGCTACTACTGGCTCTACCAGGACACCGCCGACTCGCCCTACGTCGGCAACTTCGCCGCTCACGATTACGGACTCGATCTTGACTACGCCAACGGCTGCGTGCTGCAATTCATCGCTGACGCCTGCAAGTATTGGATCGACAATTTCGAGATCGACGGCATCCGCCTCGATAACACGCTCGGCTTCTACAAATCAGACGATCGCGGCCACGGGCTGCCGGCCCTTCTAGCCGACCTCCGTGACCACCTCTCCACGACGGGCCGCAAGAACTTCAGCCTAATCCTCGAGCATTCCTGGGATTACGACGCGATCGACGTGGTCAACAAGGTCGGCGCCACCGGGTGTTGGCTCGACAAGTACCGCTCGGGCACGATGGACATGCTTGGCCGCCGGCAGATCGACCCCGGCATCATGCGCCTGCTCGACGCCTGCCGCGACTTTGGCGAGGGGCGATCGGCCGTTTCTTACATCGAGAACCATGACCACCAGCGGTTCATGAACAAGGTCGGCACGCGCGACCAGTGGTATCGCACACGCCCGTACGCAATCGCACTGTTCACCAGCCCCGGCGCGGTCATGATTTACAATGGACAGGAATGGGGCCAGATGGACTGGATGCCCGAGCCGGGGCCGGAGGAGCGACAGACCTCAATCAAGCGGGTCTCCCCGCGCCCCCTCCGCTGGAATGAATTGAACGACGGCACGGGCCAGAGTCTGTGGGACCTTTACACGAAACTCACCGCCATCCGCTCCGCACACCCGGCGCTGCGGTCGCCGAACTTCCATCCACGCTTCTGGGACGAGGGCAACCGCCAACTGGGCCCGGACCTCTTCGGTATCGACGCCGACCGCCAGATCGTCATCTACCACCGCTGGGGCGACGCAGGCAATGGCCGGACCGACCGCTACACCGTCGTGCTCAACTTCTCCGATTCCATCCAACGCGTGGTCGCGCCGCTCAACGTGAACGGCGTTTGGGAAGACCTCCTGAGCGGCTGGAAAATCAATGTCACAGACGGCCGTTGGGGCTTCGACGTCGGCGAGCACAACGGACACGTTTTCTGGAATCGATCGTAAGGGCAGTCCTCTCCGTAGTGCCAGCGATCCTCGGATGAGTAGGCCAGCCGCGGTACGGCTGGCTCCGGCCTACATCCGCAAATCGTTTTCGCTGATCAACGTGAACCCCTTGCGGATCAACAATTGCGCGGAGAGCGTCGGGTCGTCCACGTACAAGACGACTGCGGGGCCGCGGGGACGGGAGAGCAGCGGGTACATGTAGTGAATGTTGATCTCCGCGGCCAACAGCGCGGCGCAGATCGCAACAAGCGGATTGCGCGTTTTTGTCGGCAGCTCCACGGCCAGCAGCTCCGACTCGCTGAAACCAAACCCGGCGGTGCGCAGGGCGTCACGCCCCAGGTCCGGGTCGGCGCAGATCACTCGCACGAGGGCGGAATCCGCCGATTCTTCGATGGCGATGGCGGCGATGTGGCCTACCTCTTCCAGCGCGAGCATGAGCGTTTGAAGCCGCCCGACACGGTTTTCGAGGAAGACGGTGAACTGCCGCACCCGCGTCAATTCGAAGCCAGCCCCGTGCTGCGTCTGAGGTGGGAGAACTTCTTCCATCCCTTCCAGCTTATCCAGACGACCGCACGATTCCCACATAAAAAGCGGGCGGCCTCGAGTGCAGTATTTTTCGTGGGGAAGACAAGATAACGCCCCGCCACCGCAAATGCGTGTTCACAATTCAGCGATACACCTATCAATGCGGGCGCAACCGTTCCGACTGGTGCCCACGGCAGCGGGCAAGGTATACTCCGGCTCGTCAATCGTTGCATAAATTGAAACACCAGGAGCGAAAGGAAAGCGCATGCGTTTTGCAATGGCCGGCAGGAAGTTGGGATTGGGCGCGGCTGTGGCCGCCTTTTTTGTGACGGCTTCGATGGGCATTGCCGCCCCCGAAGGGGCCAAGCGCGGGGCGGGCGCTGTGGCGCACGGCGGCTCAGCGGAGTGGCCGCAGTATCGCGGGCCGGAATCCGACGGGTCCACCGCCGAGACCGTCAAGCCCTGGTCGGGCGAGCTCAAGGTGCTCTGGAAGATTCCCGTCGGCGACGCGTTCGGGTCGTTCGCGGTGGCCGGGGGGAAGGCGTATTTATTTGCCGAGCATGAATCCGAGAAAGAAGCCTGCTTCGCGTACGACGCCGCCAGGGGCAAGCAGCTGTGGGCGACGGACGTGGACAAAACCATCCACGAAGGCTCGGGCGGCAACGGCCCGCGAAGCACGCCGACCATTTCCGGCGACCGCGTCTACGTCCTGAGCACCTACCTCAAGCTCACCTGCCTGAACGCCGCCGACGGCGCGGTCGTCTGGTCACACGACCTTCAGTCGGAATTCAAAGGGCAGAACAACACGGACGGAATCGCGGCGTGGGGCAATGCCGCGTCTCCGATCGTCGAAGGCGACCGAGTGATCGTCGCGGGCGGCGGCTCGGGCGAAACCTACCTCGCCTTCGACAAGACCGACGGCAAGCTGCTCTGGAAGTCGGGCAACGACAAGATCACCCACGCCTCCCCCACCCCCGCCACGATCCACGGCCAGCGCCAAATTGTGTTCTTCATGCAGTCGGGCCTCGTCTCCATCGACCCACAATCAGGAAAAGAGCTCTGGCGGCAGAAGTTCAAGTTCAGCGTCTCCACCGCCGCCTCACCTGTCATCGGCGGCGACATCGTCTACTGCTCGGCAGGCTACGGAGTCGGCGCCGGCGCGTTCCGCGTCGAAAAATCGGGCGAGAAGTGGTCCACCAAAGTTCTCTGGCAGACACCCAAGGAAAACCAAAACCACTGGACCACCGCCCTCTACCACGACGGCTATCTCTACGGCCTTTACGGCTTTAAGGAATTTAAAACCGAGCCCCTGAAGTGCCTCGACATCAAGACCGGCAAACCGGTCTGGTCCAAGGAAGGCTTCGGCCAGGGCGGCCTGATCCTCGCCGGCGGAAACATTCTCATCCAAGGCGATCAAGGGCAGCTCGTACTGGCCGAGGCCACGTCCAAGGGCTACCACGAGCTCGCCCAAGCCAAGCCCCTGTCCGGAAAGGCGTGGCAGATGCCGGTGCTAGCCGAGGGAAAAATCTTCACTCGCACGAGCGACCACGGACAGGCGGTTTGCCTGGAGGCGAAGTAGCGTTGGCTTGACCGCAAACGAAGATAAGAAGCGAACTACAGAGGACACAGAGACCACAGAGAATGAATTGAATGGAGCAGGCCAGCCATTCGAATTTTTTCTCTCTATGCTCTTTGTGATCTCTGTGTCCTCTGTGGTTCGTTTTGCTTTTTTTCCCGCAATGGATTTCGGAATTTCCGGGTGCCTTCGGTGGTCTATCCGAAGGGTTGCCGCACACGTCATTCACTATCGCGCGCTCACCGGCTCTTCATCGACCACTTCTCCTTCGACGGCTTCGCGGACGCGGGTGAAAGTAAAGGCGTGACGCGTGGGGTCCACGTCTATTCTTATTGTGTCCCCTTCGCCAAAATCCCCTGCGAGAATTCGGGTGGCCAGGGGGTTTTCGATCTTTTGTTGGATGAGGCGCTTCAACGGCCGGGCGCCGTACGCGGGGTCGTACCCTTCCTCGGCGAGCATGTTTTTGGCGGCGTCCGTCAGTTCGAGGTTCAGGCCGCGGGCGGCGAGGCGCTTTCGCAGGCTGTTGAGCTGCACGTCCACGATCCTCGCGAGCTGCGCGCGGGTGAGCGTGTGGAAGAGGATTACTTCGTCGATGCGGTTCAAGAATTCCGGGCGGAAATTGAGCTTGAGCAGGTCCTGCACCGCCGCCTCGATTTCCCATTCGGGGGTCTGGCTGGCCGAGAGCTTTTGGATCTCCGCCGACCCGAGGTTGCTGGTCATGATGATGACCGTGTTTTTGAAGTTCACAGTGCGGCCCTGCCCGTCGGTCAGGCGGCCGTCGTCGAGCACCTGCAGCAGGACGTTGAACACGTCGCGGTGGGCCTTTTCGATTTCGTCAAAGAGGATGACGCTGTAGGGCCGCCGGCGGACGGCCTCGGTGAGGCGGCCACCTTCTTCGTAGCCGACATAACCGGGAGGCGCGCCGATCAGGCGGGCCACGGAGTGCGGCTCCATGAACTCGCTCATGTCGATGCGGATCATCGCGTTCTCGTCGTCGAACAAAAATTCGGCCAGGGCCTTGGACAGCTCGGTCTTGCCGACGCCCGTGGGCCCGAGGAACATGAACGAACCGATGGGGCGGTTCGGGTCGCCCAGGCCGGCGCGGTTGCGCCGGACGGCGTTGGCGACGGCATGGACGGCTTCGTCCTGGCCGATCACGCGCTGGCTCAGGCGCTCTTCCATCTTCATCAGCTTTTCGCGTTCCCCTTCGAGCATGCGGTTGACGGGCACGCCCGTCCAGCGGGAGACGACCGCCGCGATTTCCTGCGGCGTCACTTCCTCCTTCACCATCGAATTGCCGCTCTGCGTGAGCTCGCGCAGGCGCTTTTGCGCCTCGTCGATCTGCCGCTGAATGTCGCGAAGCTCGCCGTACTGGATGCGGGCGGCGACCTCCCAGTTGCCCTGCCGCTGCGCCTGTTCCAGCTCGACCTTTTTCTGATCCATCTTTTCCTGAAGTGCCTTGATCGAGCGGAGCGCGCCCACTTCGTTTTCCCACCGGGTGCTCAGTTCGGTGTTCTTTTCCTGCAGCTCGCTCAGCTCCCGCTCGGCCTTTTCCAGTTGCTGGCGCGAGGCGGGGTCTTTTTCGTGGCGCAGCGCCTGGATCTCGATCTGAAGCTGCATCATCCGCCGACGGATTTGATCCAGCTCGGCGGGCATCGAATCGTTCTCGATGCGCAGCCTGCTCGCGGCTTCGTCGATCAGGTCGATCGCCTTGTCGGGGAGGAA
>JAQGHH010000621.1 GCA_028288945.1 Phycisphaerales bacterium | reverse complement strand
C
Organism: Phycisphaerales bacterium; assembly: GCA_028288945.1. Taxonomy (GTDB): domain Bacteria; phylum Planctomycetota; class Phycisphaerae; order Tepidisphaerales; family Tepidisphaeraceae; genus RYN-428. The sequence continues at coordinate 2,677 of JAQGHH010000621.1, read as the reverse complement.
GATGCCGCACAATACTTCGTGGCTTGGGCGGCTCGCCCAAGGTTCTGCTTCATGAGTGGAAGACACGGGCGGGCCGCCCGTGCCACGGGAAGATGGCGAGCCACTTTGAGTTGTTGGGGCAATGCTTGTCTTAACCGCGAATCCGCCTTCGGGCGCACTGCCTAGCAGTGCCTCGGCGACGACCGTCGCCACTTGATGGCGCAGGGGGAGGTCGTTGCCTTTGCCGTTGGGGTGGACTCTGTTGGTGAGGAGGATGAAGTAGCTGTGGTTGGTTGGGTCCATCCAGAAGGCGGTGCCGGTGAAACCGGTGTGGCCGAAGGTGATTCCTCGCTCGAAGCGTTCGCCGCGGATGCCGGCGAAGGGGGTGTCTACGTCGAAGCCGTAGGTGCGGTGGTCGCCTCCCGGGATTTCGCGGGGTTGGATCATTCGGGCGACGGTGGATTCTTTGAGGACCCGCACGCCGTCGAGTTGTCCGCCATTGAGAATCATCCGGCAGAAGCGCGAAAGGTCTTCCGCCGTGCTGAAGATTCCCGCGTGGCCGGCGACGCCGCCTAAGGCGAAGGAGCGCGGGTCGTGAACTTCGCCGCGCATCCAGTGCCCGTCGCGCTGCTCGGTGGGGGCGCAGCGGGGTTTGAGGGAATCGGGGGGGTTGTACGAAGTGTCGGACATCCCAAGCGGGCGGAAGAATTCCTCCCGCGCGAAGACGTCCAACGGCCGGCCGGCCATCGTCCTGACCAGCTCGCCGAGCACGAGGTAATTGACGTCGCTGTAAGCGAAGCGCGACAGCGGCTTGGACTCGGGCGCCAGCGCGAGGATTTTTTCCATCGCCGCCTTCGGCCCGGCGGCGTAGTCAGCCATATCATTGTCCGGCATCAGCCCCGAGCGGTGCAGCAGGAGATCGGCGACGGTGATCTTTTCTTTCCCATTGGCACCGAAAGCGGGCAGATATTTTGCCACGGGGTCGTCGAGCTTGAGTAACCCGCGCTCCGAAAGGAGCATCACACTCGTCGCGGTGCCGACGGGTTTGGAGAGGGACGCGATGTCGAAGACGGTGTCGAGGGTCATCGGCTCGGGCTTGGGTTTGAGAGCGCGGTTACCGTAGGCCTTTTCGTAGAGGATCGTGTCGCCCCGGCCGACGAGCAGCACCGCGCCCGGGCAGCTGCCGCGGCCGATGGCCTCGGCAATGAGCCCGTCGGCGCGGGCCATGGCCGGGCGGTCGAAGTGCGAGAGGGCGGCGTTGACTGATTCGCCGGCGGCGGTTTGGGCCGGGGCGGGAGAACTGATGCAGGCCAATAGCAATATCGCAGCAAGGCATGGTATAAGCCCCATACTTGCCCGATCGCGCGGAGCGCGATTTGCGAGTACGTCTCTTGGTACGTCACGGCGCATGCGCTGCCAAGGAAGGCATCTGCAATGACCCAATCCCTCTATTGCGAACCAAGCGATTCCGACGACGGAATCGCCCTTGAAAACCCGCTGCCCGCGGGCGTTGCGGTGCGCCGGCGCAGCCGGTGTGCTCCTGTCGTCTCCGGTGGTATGACCGTTGCTGTGTGCACCGAAGCCACCCGGCAAACTGGGATGATGGCCCGGTTGCGTAAGGTTTGGCTGCGGGCGGAAAAAATTTTCGTTTTTGGTCCAGTGGCTCATAAGAGGGCCTGTATCAGGGCCGATGAAAGGGGTGAGGCGACTTATGCAATTCGCCTCGGACGCACAGACGCCACAGGCGTCATAAGCCCTCGTGTTGCCGGCCTTGGCGCACGTGGGTTGTTCGGTCATGCGGCGCACGGTTTGTGCCGCGTGCTAGAGTTGTTGAGTCAGCACACCCGAACGAAAGCAGGCACCGTGATCGCCTCACACTCCGCCATCGTACCTCCCGGCCGTCGATTCTCCCACGAAGAGGCGTGCCTCGTCTCGCGAATGGCCTTCCATTCCGGCGCACGGACGGTCGTCATTGACATGAAGTACGCGACGGATGCGACGACGTCCGCTTTCGCGAGGCTGGTGCTCCTGCGAAGAATCCTCCGCGCCGCCGGCCGCGATCTGAAGCTGGTGAACCTCCGCGCCCGCGCCGCGAATCTCTACGAAATCAACAAGCTGGATGAGGTGTTGCCGAGGGCGTAGGGAGTGAGTGCTGAGTGCTGAGTGCTGAGTGCTGAGGATCTGAAGATGAAAGCAGCCCCGATACTATAGTCTGGCTTCTGGCTCAATCTTCCGCGTCGTCGGGCGCGTCTTCTTCCGGGTTGTCCTGATCGCGCTTATCGCCCGCCGGGTAGTCGGCGATGTAGGTGAACTCGACCCGCACGTATTCCACGCACGGCCACTTGCGAATCTCCGCCAGTTTCCCCGCATCGACGGTCCCTTCGACCACGCCGTTGGCGGCGTCCGTCTCCTCCACTTCCATCCCGAGGCCTTTTAGCGCCGCGACGGTCTCGTCCATTTTCTCGGCACACTCGGCCTTGAGCACGATCACGATGTCCGAAACCTCGGCGTCTCGATGTTCCATGGCCGCCATCATAGAGGGGAAGTAGGCATGAGGCAGTAGGCAGAATGCGGATCTGGAAGAGGGATCGGGAGACGCGGGGACGCGGGGAGGGGCGGACGCGGGGAAAGAGGAAGGCGATTGCAAATTGCAAATTGACGGCGGAGCCATTCCGACCGCTCCCCAATTTGAAATTTC
>JAQGHH010000596.1 GCA_028288945.1 Phycisphaerales bacterium | reverse complement strand
GACTGATAAGGACGGCGCCCAAAGCCGCCACCGTGGCGGCAATCCAAAGATCATTTTCGTCGAGTGAAAGCCCCTTTTTCTGACGCGTAATTTTAATGCGAGAGTAATGCTCGGCAGACCGCTCAAGCGGGCGAGAAGCTTCGCGTTCCCGCGCATTAGATCGCTGAAAGCGTTGGTGTCGAAGAGAAAGAGCATGCCCTATTGCTCGCCATCGAAGATCCCGCCATTCTTCACAGGCAACTTGCCGTCGGCGATCGACCGCTCCAATTCATCCACATCCTCAGCAGCGAGGCGTGGCGACTTGCGCTGTGCCGCCAGGACGCCTGCTGGAGTGCCAGGGATGCCCTGACCGGTCGCACAATTTTCACCGAGCGGTATGACGTGAATCTCAAGCGGGCGATCCTTCGGCAAATCGACGGGATCGTCGGGAATCAAGACCTTGCCGTCAAAATGTGCCCGCAGAGTCGTCATTACGCCCATCATACGTCGATCACAGAGATTTGTCGCACGTCGACCAATTGGAATTGGCAATTGGCAATGCCAAAGGGCGGAACCGAATATAACTCGGTTCCGCCCTTCGTCTTTCTTCTGGCTCCTGGCCCCTGGCTTCTTTTTTCCCCGCTCACGCCGCCGGCTTTTTGTCCTTCTTATGCCCGCCGACCTTGATGCTGGTGGCGTTGATGTTGCCTTTGTCGTCCTTGTCGCCGATGACCGAGACTCGATCGCCGACGGCGAGCATGCCGCCTTCGATCGTCGCGGTGCCGACGGTCACGGTGATCGTTTTCGGGTCTTTCTTGCCGCCGGTCTGGATCGTGAAGCTGGTGACGGGCGAGCCGCTCACTGAGACAACCTTACCGTGGACGCCTCCGTCGCCTTTCTTCTCCGCGCCCTTCGCGTCGGCGAAGCTGCTGAATCCCACAATCACGGTCAATGCCAGGACGGTCATCCATACTTTCATGTTGGTTCCTTTGCCGCGACGTGCGGCCGTAAAATCTGAAAAATCCGCGTTCATCCACCGACACCGCACTTCACGGGCCGGTTGCGTTCTCCGCATCTCCAAACGCCCGGCCGCCGGGATTATTTCGCAAGCGGCATCGAATCCCGCCTGCGCGGGTAGTTACATTATCGGCCGCCACATGGCACGGCATTCCGTGTAGCGGCATGGCAGTCACGGTACTCCGTGTAGTGGAATGGGCGTCCTGCGCATGTAGTGGCATGGGCATCCTGCCCATGGTCGCGGTACTCGGTGACGTTCGACCAGTACTCCGGTCGAAGAAAGCAAGAGCGCAGCGACCTCTTCTGCCATCATGTTGATTCGCTCCGCCGAACATTTCCGTATTCGTGAAGGAATGTTCGGCAAAGCCGAACCTACACAATATCGGCCACCGAATAGGCCGCGCCGCCCATGCCACGGCTCAGGTAATCAGATATGCGTTGGTGACATCAAATGATTCGAGTATCCTATAGAATCCTGCGTCTCGCTCCCAACTCCCGGCGGAGGCTTCGGAAATCATGATTTGGTTTCACGGCAAAGGTTCAACCCAGACCTGCGACGGCGTCACCCGCCGCGATTTCCTCCATGCCGGGGCGCTCGCGGCCATGGGCCTGACGCTCCCTCAACTGCTCGCGTTTAAAGCGCGGGGTGCGACGAAGGAAGGCAGCGACGAAAAATCCTGCATCATGATTTTCAACTTGGGCGCGCCAAGCCAGATCGATCTGTTCGACCCCAAGCCCGATGCCCCGGCTGAGATTCGCGGGCCGTTTAAGACAATCGCCACGGCCTCGAAGGACATCCAACTCACCGAGCTTCTCCCGCTCCACGCGAAGATCGCCGACAAGTTTTCGCTGGTGCGGAGCGTCTATCACACCGCCGCTGCGGTGCACGACACGGGGCACCAAATGCTCCAGACCGGTCGCCTGTTCACCGCGGGCATCAACACGCCTCACGTGGGCTGCGCGATGACCTACCTGCGGGGCGCGCGCAACGAGCTTCCGCCGCATGTCGTTCTCCCCGAGCCGATGGGCTCGACCGGCGGCAACATGCCGCACGGGCAGGACGCCGGATTTCTCGGCAAGGCCTATGACCCGTTCGCGCTGGGCGCTGATCCCTCGAAGAAGGATTTCAAAGTCCCCGACCTTCTCCCGCCCGGCTACCTGGGCGCGGCGCGGGTCGAACGCCGCCAGAAACTGCGCGACGCGGTGGACGGAACGCTCAAGCAGTTCGAGGCGAGCGAAAATGCCGCGCTGATGAACGAGGATTTCCACACCGCGTTCAAGCTGATGACCAGTACCAAGGCGCGGGATGCGTTCGACCTGACGAAGGAGCCGGAGTCCGTCCGTCAGCGTTACGGGATGAACCGTTTCGGCCAGTGCTGCCTGCTCTCCCGCCGGCTCGTCGAGGCGGGGGTGCGCTGCGTCACGGTCAACACGTTCCTCACGGTGTTCAACGAGATCACCTGGGACATCCACGGCTCGCTGCCGTTCACGTCGATCGCGGGGATGAAGGAAATCGTCGCGCCGATGTACGACCAGGGGTACAGCGCGTTGATCGAGGATTTGCACGAGCGCCGGATGCTCGACAACACGATGGTGTGCGCGCTGGCCGAGTTCGGGAGGACGCCGCGGGTAAACCCGGCCGGCGGCCGCGACCACTGGCCCGCCTGCTGGACGGTCTATTTCGCGGGAGGCGGCGTGCAGGGCGGCCGCGTCGTCGGCCGCAGCGACGACATCGGCGCCTACCCAGCCGAGCGCCCCGTCACACCCGCCGAAGTCGTAGCAACGATCTACCACAGCCTCGGCGTCGATCTCGAAACCACCCTCCCCGGCCCGCAGGGCCGTCCTTTCGGCATCGTCGATTCGGGGACGAAAGCGATCAAAGAACTCTTCTAAAACTGCATGGGCCACCGGGCGATCCCCATCGCCCCGGGTGCATGCGCAATCTTCACAATTCTGCTATGGCTCGTGCTGAGCAGACATTAGGCTACTGGGGATTGGGGCGTTCTGTGTAATTCCAGAAAAAACAACTAAGGATTGGACATTCCGCAAAACGTGGGCAATGTTATGGGACGTATAGTGCAATCACTTGTCATCCTTTACAGGGGTCCCCATGAAAATGTTAACCCGCGCAAACCACTCGGTCATCGAGCACCTTGAATCCCGCACCCTTCTCAGCGCCGGGGGCACGCTCAATCCTTCATTCGGCAATGGCGGAATCCTCGCCGGCTACGAGGTGCTCGGCGTGCGTCCCGACGGCTATCTGATCGCCACCCGCCCCAACGGCCCGGCGGCGCTGCTTCACCCCGACGGGAGCTTCGCCGCCAATTATACCAGCGCTGTTCCTGCGCCCCTGAACTCCATGCAAGGCGGTACGCCCGAACCGCCGCCCCTCGCCGTCGCGGGCGGCAAGCACCTGGTCCTCCACAACAGCGTTCTCACCCGCTACAACTCCAACGGAACTGTCGACACAACTTTTGGCAACGGCGGCAGCGTTTCGGATTTCATTTCCGGCACAAGCGCGACGCAATTCAAAGCATATACAATGGTGCTCAAGGGAACCGAAATCTTCGTCGTGGGCGAGGCCACAACGGTGTCCATGGAGCCCGGCCACAATGTTTTTGTCGGCGTTGCCGCGATCGACGGCAATGGCCACCGCGTTGCAAGCTTCGGCACCAGCGGGCTGGCTCTCGACAGCCATTTCGTGCCAGACCAAGGGGTTGGCTTCGGCCAGATCAACGTCGCCCAGCTCGGGCCCGACGGCAAGCTCTACGTCGGCGCGGATCAGGACGAATTTCCATATTTGTACCGTTTCGACACCACGACCGGAAAGAACGACGCGCAAGCGAATTTCCTGGGTAATGGATATGATCCAGCGCTCACCGGAATCGCTTTCCAACACGATCGAAAAATCCTCGTCCTCACGCACGAGGGGGGAACTACGCTTCCGCTCTATCGCCTCAATACGGATTTCACCGCCGATAAGTCCTTTGGGAATCAGGGTGAGGTTGTCGTGATGTCTCCTCACGGCATCTATGAGCCCGACACGGCGCGAGCGGACTCCCTGCTCGTCCGCGCGGACGGCACTATTTTCGTCAGCGGATGGTTCCCCGATAATTTCCGGCCGGTTACAGAGTCCTATTTCACCTTCGCCTACCGCCCCGGCACGGCCCCCAACTCCTCCGCGGTCAGCGGGCACTTCTTCAACGACCTCAACGGAAACGCCAAGCACGACACCAACGACCCCGCCCTCCGTTACTGGGCCGCATACGCGGACCTGAACAACGACGGCATCT
>JAQGHH010000595.1 GCA_028288945.1 Phycisphaerales bacterium | reverse complement strand
CCGGGCAGTTGCAATTCGTGTTGCCAGGTGCGCGGGGGGAGCAGGACTTTGTCGAAATTAACCTGCTGCGTGTCCAGGGCGACGCGCTGGCGGGTATTGAGGGCGGGGAATTGGTTGGGTTTGCACTGGACCGTGCCGCCCCCGTCGGCCTGGACGGTGGTGACGATGTAGCCGATGTAGAGCTCCGCGGCCTTGGAGAGCTTGAAGGAAAGGTCGATCCAATCTTTCAATTCCTGCGGCGTGCCCGGTTCTACGACGGGCATACGGAGGTGCTCACAGATGAATCGGCTATCCGCGGGCACCTGGGTGCTGTCGCACCATGGGTCATCGCCCATGATGATGACCGCGCCGCCTTCGGGATTGGCGCCGGCGAGATTGCCCAGCGCCAGCGCGTCAGCGGCGACGTGTACGCCGACGCTCTTCATGCACGCGAGCGCGCGGCACGGCGCCATCTGCGAGCCGTTGACTGCCGCGACGCCCAGGGCCTCGTTGTTGGCCTGGAACGCGCGGATGCCGTTCTTGACGACGAGATCTTTGATGTCCCCCAGGATGTCGAAGAAGTTGGCGACCGGCGAGCCGGGGTAGCCGGTGAGCAGGTGAACGCCGCCCTCGATTTCGAGTGCGCCCTTCACGAGCAGTTCATTGCCGGTAAAAATTTCGCGGCCGGAGGAGGCGAGGAAGCGCGAGTCGGTAGCCATGTCAGTTGATCCTTTGCAGCCGCGAAGAGGTTTAAGAGTTCAAAGGTTTAAGAGTTCAAGGTTGAGCATGTTGCACCTTGAACTTTTGAACCCTAAACCCTTGAACCTTCCCCGCACGGCGTGGCTTACGGCCTGGCCTTTGAGAGGCGAACGGCCGCAGGAGACGCCGGTTGTTGCCGCAACGTGAGGAACTCTTGGCCTCGGGGAGTTTCGCTTCCCCTTCGGGAGGGTCGGGCCGTGAAGCCTTCACCTCCGCCGCCGGGAGTTTATGGCCGGCGGGCCGGATTCGTTGGAACGTATCCCCCGATATCGGGCAGAGCCCGGTTAGGGGATGAGGCATTGTAGCAGTACGCGGGGGAAAGGGGAGAAGGTCGGTTGGAAATCCGTGTCGACGGAACGGGCGCGGGGGCACGGTCGCCGGCCGCGGAATCACCGTTCAGGCAGGCCGGGTAGGCACCTCGTTTGTAGTCGCGAATTTCATCGTGCGTATCGCGCAGGTCTCGCCTCTGTGTGAAAGCGTTCCGCCAAAGTTGTACGGCGGGACCGAACGCATCGTCTCATACCTGACCGAGGAACTCGTGAAGCAGGGGCATGAGGTCACGCTGTTCGCCAGCGGTGATTCCACCACCCGCGCCCGGCTCGTGTCGTGCTGTGAGAGGGCGCTGCGGCTGAGCGGCTCGTGCCTCGACGCCGGCCCGTATCATCTGCTCATGCTCGAGCAGGTGTACGAGCATGCCCGGCAGTTTGATGTCATCCATTTCCACATCGACTCCGTGCATTTCCCGCTGGCCCGGCGGCTGCGCACGGTGAACGTGACCACGACGCATGGCCGCCTCGACCTCCCTGATCTCGTGCCGCTCTTTCGCGAATACGCGGAGATGCCGCTCGTCTCGATCAGTCAGGCCCAAAGGCGGCCGCTGCCCGACGCGAACTGGCTCGCGACCGTGCACCATGGCATTCCCGACGGCCCCGACATGCTCCGCCCGTTCGGGGCGGCGCACGGCGGGAGCAACGGTTATCTCGCATTCCTGGGCCGGGCGTCGCCGGAGAAAGGGCTCGACCGCGCCATTGAAATCGCCCGGCGGGCCGGGCGGGAACTGCGCGTCGCGGCGAAAGTCGATAACGCCGACCGGGCCTATTTCGAAGCCCGGATCGCCCCGCTGATGCGACAGCCCCACGTCACTTACGTCGGTGAGATCGGCGAGGAGAGCAAGGGCGGCTTTCTCGAGAAAGCCGCGGCACTCGTTTTCCCGATCGACTGGCCCGAGCCCTTCGGGCTGGTGCTGATCGAGGCGATGGCGCGGGGGACGCCCGTCATCGCGTTCCGCGCCGGGTCGGTCGACGAAGTGATCGAGGAGGGAGTGAGCGGGTTCGTATGCGAGGGAATGGAATCGGCGGTGGAGGCGGTGGCGCGGCTCGGCTTGATCAGCCGGGCCCGCTGTCGCGAGGCCTTCGACCGCCGGTTCAGCGCCGCGCGGATGGCGCGCGAGTATCTGGAGGTCTACGAACGACTGATGAAGGGGTAAACCTGCCATGGAAGAGGTCATCGAGATCGAGAATCGTCACTACATCCTGGCCCCTTTGCCCAGGGCCGACGAGCACCCCTCGGTGCTGAAACACGAGGAGACGTTTGCGGTGTTTAACCGCTCCGGCGACATCCGGCCGGTCGGCCTGGGCGAAGAAGGCGTCTATCACGAGGGCACGCGATTCATCAGCCGGCTCACGTTGCGGATCGACGGCCGCCTGCCGCTGTTGCTCAGCTCCTCGGTTCCGCAAGTCAACGTCCCGCTGGCCGTTGACATGACCAATCCGGACCTCGCCAGGGAAGGCCGGGTCGCCCTCCCGCGCGACCAGTTGCACCTGTTGCGCGATTCGGTCTTGTGGGATGGGACCCTCTACACGCGGATCCGGCTGCGCAACTACGGCACGACGCCGGCGGACGTGCGGCTGGAGATCGCGTTCGGCGCGGATTTCTTCGACATCTTCGAGGTGCGCGGGGAAAAGCGCCCGCGCCGCGGGGACTTTATCGCACCCTGCGTCGGCGACGACTGGGCCGACCTCGGGTACATCGGCGTGGACGACGTGGCGCGCGGGACGCGCCTGCAGTTCTCGCCCAAGCCGCTCGAGCTTACCGGGTCGCGCGTGACGTTCCCCGGCGCTGTCCCGGCGGGCGAAGAGCGCGAATACCAGATCACCGCCACCTTCACCGCCGTCGAGTGCGGGCAAGACCGCGCATCGCCGCTGGGGTTCGACCAGGCCCTCGAACGGTACATGCAATCCCTGACCCGCTCGAGCGCGGGTGACTGCGAGGTCACGAGCTCCAACCCCCAGTTCAACGAATGGCTGGGCCGGTCGGCGGCGGACCTGCACCTCATGATCACGCACACCCCGTTCGGCCTCTACCCCTATGCCGGGATCCCGTGGTTCTGCACGCCCTTCGGCCGTGACGGGATCATCACCGCGTTCGAGTATCTTTGGATCAACCCCGAGGTGGCCCGTGGCGTGTTGCGGTTCCTTGCCGACACGCAGGCCGACCGTGAAGACCCCGAACACGATGCCGAGCCCGGCAAGATCGTCCACGAAGTGCGGCTCGGGGAGATGGCGGGCCTGTCCGAAGTCCCGTTCGGCCGCTACTACGGGACGGTGGACGCCACGCCCTTGTTCGTGATGCTCGCCGGGGCTTATTACGACCGGACGGGCGACCTCGCTTTGATCGAGTCCATCGCCCCGAACATCGAACGCGCCATCGAATGGATCGAACGCTACGGCGACCGTGACGGCGACGGGTTTATCGAATACTCGCGCCGATCACGCAACGGCTTGCAGAGCCAGGGCTGGAAGGACTCGGCCGACTCGGTGTTCCATGCGGACGGATCACTCGCGGAGGGGCCGATCGCGCTGTGCGAAGTGCAGGCTTATGCCTACGCGGCGTTCCTTGTCGCCGGTCGAATGGCGCGGGTAACCGGAAGGCGCGAGCGGGCTGACGAGCTGACGCGCCGTGCGCAGCGCCTGCGCGCGCAGTTCGAGCGGAGCTTTTGGATGGAAGACTTGTCCACTTACGCGCTGGCGCTCGACGGGGACAAGCGCCCGTGCCGGGTGGTGAGCAGCAACCCGGGCCATTGCCTGTTCGGCGGAATCGCCGACGCGGAGCGGGCGGCGGCGGTCGCCCGGACGTTGCTGCACCCGTCGTCGTTCTCGGGGTGGGGTGTACGCACACTCGCCAACTTCGAGGTCCGCTACAACCCCATGTCGTACCACAACGGCTCGGTCTGGCCGCACGACAACGCGATTCTGGCCTACGGGCTTGGGTGCTATGGCATGGGGAAGCTGGCGACGGAAATTCTCGCGGGGTTGTTCGACGCGAGCCGGGTGATGGAACTCTGCCGGATGCCCGAGCTGTTTTGCGGGTTCGCCCGCCGGGCGGGGCAGGATCCGACGCGCTACCCGGTCGCGTGCCTCCCGCAGGCGTGGGCGGCCGGAAGTGTCTTCCTGCTGCTTCAAGGCTGCCTCGGTTTTACCATCGACGCGAACCGCAAGACGATATTCTTCCTCCGCCCCGCGCTCCCGGAATCCGTAGAGCACATCCGCATTACCGACCTGCGCGTGGGGGAGGCGTCGATCGACCTGGAGATCGATCGGCGGGAGAACGACGTGAACGTGCATGTGGCGCGTCGCCAGGGGGACATTGCTGTGGTCGTGAAGAAGTAGTCCGGGGTACTCGGATCGTGAGCCAGCCGGCCCGCCTTTCTTTGCGTCCGTTCGCATTCTCGTTCGTGTGTTTCGTGGACCTCCTCTCAAGTCTCTTCCCGGTACGATTGCTCGACGTGACTGGCGGATTCAAGGGTATGATGGGGCGATGACCACCGAGCAGCGCCTCCGGATACTCGCCGACGGCTCGCCGCAATTGCTCTGGACGGCCGGGCCGGAGGGGGGCGTTGACTACTGCAACCGGCAATGGGCCGGGTTCACCGGCATTTCGCCCGAAGACGCGCGGCGCAACGGATGGCTGGCGGCGATTCATCCCGCGGACGCCTCCGTCTTTGCCCAGGCGTGGCAGCAGTCCCTCCGGTCCGGCAAGCCTTTCGAGGCCGAGTGCCGCGTGAGGCGCGCCGCCGACGGCGTGTTCCGCTGGCACCTTGCCCGTGCGATGCCGGCGCGCGACGCGGAGGGCGGCGTCGTGGCCTGGTGCGGCACGTTCACCGACATCGACGACCTCAAATGCGCCGCCGAGGAAATGGGAGGGCTCGAGAGGTTCGTCGATTCCATCGTCGAGAACATCCCCGACATGGTCTTCGTGAAGGACGCGAAGGACCTCCGTTTCGTGCGCGTGAATCGGCGGGCGGAAGAGGAACTGTTCGGCAGGCCGCGCCAGGAGCTGATCGGCAGGACCGATTACGATTTTTCCCCGAAGGAAGAAGCCGACGCCTTTACCGCCAACGACCGCACCGTCCTCGAAAGCGGCATGCTGCTGGACATCCCCGAGGAGACCAACCACACGCCGCGCGGGCCGCGGATCATGCACACGAAGAAGATCCCGCTGCTCGACGGCGACGGCAAGCCGCAATATCTCCTGGGGATCGCGCGGGACATCACGCGGCGGAAGGAAGTTGAAAACGAAATCCGCGAGAAAAACCGCCTGCTCGAGGAATCCATTAAATCGGAGCGTGCGGCGCACGAAGCGCTCAAGCGGGCGCAGGCGCAGCTTGTGCAATCGGAAAAGCTCGCCGGGCTGGGGCAGCTTGTGGCGGGCGTGGCACATGAGATCAACAACCCGCTGGCGTTCGTCACGAGCAACGTGGCCGTGCTGCAGCGGGATTTTTCGCAGTTGAAGGCGGTGCTGGCGCTCTACCGATCTGCTGATGCCAAGCTTGTCGAGGCCGCGCCGCAGACAATGACAGATATCAACGAGCTGGCCGCGCGGATCGACCTGCCTTACGTGCTGGAGAATCTATTGGAGACTCTGACGCGATCGCGCGAAGGGCTTAAGCGGATTCAGCAGATCGTCAAAGACCTGCGCGAATTCTCGCGGCAGGAGGCCGTCGGCGACATGCAGCAGTCTGCCGACCTGAACGCCGGGATCGAGTCGACCGTTAACATCATCGGCGGCCGCGCCCGCGGCCGAAATGTGGAACTGGAACTGGACCTCGCCAAACTCCCCGAGATCACCTGTCACCCCGCCAAGATCAACCAGGTCGTGATGAACCTCATCTCCAACGCCATCGACGCATGCGCCGACGGCGGGCGCGTGACGATCAGAAGCAGATGCGTGGCCGGCGGCGTGGAAGTG
>JAQGHH010000506.1 GCA_028288945.1 Phycisphaerales bacterium | reverse complement strand
CAGCGCGGAGACGGGAAGCTGACGGTAAGCGACCGCGCCGGTGAGCAGAATGGCGACCATCAGCAGCACCGTCGCGACCGGCCGCAGGATGAACGGCCGTGACGGGCTCATTGCGCCCCCCCGCCGGCCTGGGTGCCTGGGCTTCGATGATCAGGACGTGTGGCGGCGTTCCGATCTCCCGCTTCCGCTGGCGTTTGGGCATCCTGCGATCCCCGGGCCATCGGCCGCGTGGTTGGATTTGCTCCGTTCGGTCGGGTCGCGGCCCCGTTGCCCCCCGCCTTCCGGGATCGGGTGCTGACCTTCGCGCCTTGCTGGAGCTTATCGACCCCGTCGGTTACGACGACGTCGCCGGGCGCGAGCCCGGACTTGATGACGATGTCATCCCCTTCGGCCGGGCCGGTGACGACGGTCTTCATCTCCACCGTTTCGTTCGGTTTGACGACGTAGACGAAGTTCGAATCCGGCCCGCGCTGCACCGCCGCCGTTGGCACGATGACCGCATCGTGCAACGTGTCCACGAGCAGCCGGGCGTTGACGAATTCATTTGGGAAGAGAACGGCGTCCGTGTTTTTGAACAACCCTTTCAGCCGAACGGTGCCGGTGCCCTGATCGACCTGATTGTCGATGGCCAGCAGCGTGCCCGCGGCGAGCTTCTTCTTGAGGTCGCGGTCGTACGCATCGACTACGAGGTTGTGGTCGGCGGTCATCTTGCTCTGAACCCGCCCGATGCTGTCCTGGGGGATCGTGAAGACGACCGCGATCGGTTGGAGTTGGGCGAGTACGACAAGGCCGTTGGCGTCCGTTGCGTGAACCATGTTCCCCTGATCCACAAGCCGCAGCCCGACACGCCCCGTGAAGGGCGCGGTGATCTCGCAGTAGCTCAACTGGAGTTTCGCGTTCGCGATCTGCCCCTCATCGGTTTTCACCGCCCCCATGTCCTGAGTCACCAGAGCCTGCTGCGTATCCACCTGCTGCTGGGTGACGGAAAGGCTCTGGGCCAAAAGCGTCTTGTACCGCTCGAGGTCGGCCTGGGCGTTTTTCAACGCAGCCTGGTCCTTAAGCCACTGGCCCTCGGCCTCGGTCAGCTGAACCTGGAACGGCCGGGGATCGATCTCGGCGAGCAGTTGCCCTTTCTGAACGACTTGCCCCTCGGAATATGCGACCTTCACCAGTTCGCCGTCCACGCGCGCGCGGACGGTGACGGTGTTCAGCGCGGTCACCGAGCCCAGGCCGTCGAGGTAAAGGTTCATCTCCCCCTTGCGTGCGACAGCGGTCACGACGGGCACCGGCCCGCCGCGCCCTCCGCCCGCGCCGGCCGAGGCCGGCGTCGTCATAAACCGCGGGAGTACCACGAACCAAACCAGCGCGCCCAAGGCCAATCCCACCACGATCAGCCACAGCCACCACAGCGAGCCCCCCTGCCGCGCTTGCGGCTGTGACTGCCGATCAGGTTCCGATTGCCGCTTAAATGTCTGGGCGACCGGTAGCGGCCGGTTCGCTTCGGTTGATTCCGTTGTCATACTTGTACCTAGACACAGGTGCGGCACGTCCGTGTGGTCAGCCGCGGCTCAAGCGCTAGTCCATTGGATCGGATTTTGCCCCTGGCCTCTCGCCAACTATATTCGCCGCCTTCATTACGATCCTAAGGTCTCCCAAGTCGATTTTTATTGCGACTGCGGAGCGGGCCGGATGGACGTATGCCGTTCGGCACAGGCGCGGTTCAGACTCGGCACACTCTGCAATCGTCGCGCCAACCTCTGGCCAAACGCGCACCCCGCGTGGAAGATGTCGGCGAGGTTGTGACATGGGAATCGCGCGTTCTGATCGCAATCGAAACGAACGTAGCCGCACCGGCACCGGCCCCCGTGCCCTGCTGCTCGCGGCATCGTTCTTCGTCATCGTGATCTCATCAGATTACGCTCGGGCGCTCGACCCCAATCGCGCGCTCACGCAGGCGGTGCATCGGATCTGGCAGGTCCAACAGGGCCTGCCGAACGGAACGGTGCTCTCGGTTTTCCAAACGAAAGACGGATACCTCTGGCTCGGGACGCAGACAGGATTGGTGCGTTTTGACGGCGTGCGCTTCACCAGCGTGCGCGAAGTCGGGGGCGTGTCGCTCGAAAATCTCTGGGTACAAGACCTTGTGGAGGACGCCGACCGCGGCCTCTGGATTGCAACCGACGGCGCGGGGCTTTTCCGCCTGCAAGACGGGACGGCCAAACATTACGGCGTCGCCGACGGGTTGCCCTCGGACCATGTCCGCTATCTCCTGTACGACCGCCACGGTGATTTGTGGATCGGCACACCCAATGGCCTGGCCAGGTTTGCGCAAGGTAAGTTCATCACCTATCACAAAGAACTGGCCTTGGGCACCGACGGCGTCCGCGCGATTTGCGAAGCAAAGGACGGCACTATATGGGTGGGCGGCGAAGGCCCGCAACTTAGCGCTTGGAACGGATCTTCCTTCGTAACGCGGCCGCTCTTGTCCGTGCCCGCGGATGCAGTCGTGAACGATCTAGCGGCCGACCCCGACGGCGCGATCTGGGCGGGGACCACCGGAGGCCTCGTTCGATTAAAAGACGCCACGGAGCGGCGATGGTCGTCCGCGGACGGCCTTGCCGACGATGCGGTGCTCTGCCTGTCCGTCGGCCGGGCCGACACGATCTGGGTCGGCACGAAGGATGGCTTCAGCCGCGTGCGTAATGGCGAGGTCGATACCTTTCGTCAGCGCAATGGCCTTTCGCAGAGCACCGTCTACGCGCTGTGCGAAGACCGTGAGGGGAGCCTCTGGGTCGGGACCAAGGTGGGGCTCAACCAGTTCTTTGACGGCCGGCTGATTCCGTTCACGGTCAACGAAGGTCTGCCGAGTAATGACACGGGCCCGGTGATCCAGGACCGTGACGGGACGATCTGGGTCGGCACGCTGGGCGCCGGCCTGGCGCGATTTGACGGCCGGCGGTTTTCCGTGCTGACGACGCGCGACGGCCTCGCCGGAGACACGATCCGCGCCCTGGCCGCCGACCCGGACGGCGGCCTCTGGGCCGGCACGGACACGGGGCTAAGCCGCCTGCGCGGCGGCCGCGTCGTCGAGAAATTTACCACCGCCCAAGGCCTGCCGTCCGACGCCGTGCGATGCCTTTTGCGCGACGGTCAGGGCGTCCTCTGGGCGGGCACGTCGGCCGGGATCGGGGCGCTGCGCGGCGGCCAGTTTGTTGCGCCAAATGAGGAGCCGGTTCCCCCCCGCGTGCCGGTTCTCGCGCTCGCGGACCGCGGCGCGCGCGGGCTCCTCGCCACCTTTGAAGGGGGCAGGATCTATTCATACGCCCAGGGGAAATTCCAACCGCTCGCCCACGCAGACCCGGCGGCGCGGAACGTGGACGCGCTGCTTGAAGACAAAGACGGGCTGCTGTGGCTCGGGATGAACGGCGGCGGCATGCGGCTGCTCGACGGCGCGAAAGCCATCAACATTTCAATGCGCGACGGGCTCTTCGACGACGAAATCTACGGCATCGCCGCCGACGACCAGGACCGCCTCTGGATGGCATGCAGCAAGGGGATTTTCTACATCTCACGCGCCGAGCTTCGCAAATTCGCGGCTGGCGAGATCAAGAGTCTCGCCAGCTTTCCCTTTAGCCCGACGGACGCTCAGCGGACCATTGAATGCAAGCCGGGCGTGCAGCCTTCGGCCCGGCGGATGCGCGACGGCCGCATCTGGTTTTCCACGACACGCGGCGTCATCGTCCTGGACCCGGGCCGTTTCCAGCGCCGAGCCGCCGCCACCCCCGTCACGATCATCGACGACGTGATCGTCAACGGCGAGAGCCATCGGCCCGCGGAGATCGCGACCCTTCCGCCCGGGAAGACCAACCTCGAGTTCCATTACGCCGCCCTCACGTTTCTCGCGCCCACGCGCGTGGTCTACCGCTACCGGCTCGACGGGTTCGACAAGGACTGGATAAACGCCGGCGCACGCCGTGAGGCGTTCTATAACAATCTCCCGCCCGGGAAATATCGCTTCCGCGTGTCGGCGCAGACGCTCGATGAGCCTTGGGCCGATGCCCAGGCCCCGATTGCGTTCACACTCGAGCCCTATCTGTATCAGCGGTCGTGGTTTTACCCCGCGTGCGGCGTTCTGCTAATGGGAATCGTGTGGCTGGGATACCGGGCGCGGGTTCGCAGGATTCGGGAGCAGCTTCACGTCATCGTCGCCGAGCGCAGCCGGATCGCGCGGGAACTGCACGACACGTTGATGCAAGGTTTTTCAGGGATCACGATGGAAATGCAGGCGCTGTCGAGCCGCCTCCCCGAGTCGCGCGAGCGCGGAATCCTTGAGGAGATCATCCAGGACGCGGGGACGTGCCTGCGTGAGGCCCGTCAGTCGATCGCCGGGCTGCGCCGTTCGTCGGGGCGCGATTCGGGCCTCGCCGTCGCAATCGCCCAGGCGGCCAAGCAAATCACCGAGACGAAGAACATCCGCCTGAAAATGGACCCGGGCCGGCGATGCCCCGATCTTTCGCCCGAGGCGGAATACAATCTCCTGCGCATCGCGCAGGAAGCGATCACCAATTCGGTGAAGCACTCCGGCGGCCGGACCGTCGAAGTAACCCTCGACTGCACGCCCCAAGCGCTGCGGCTGTCGGTCAAGGACGATGGTTCGGGGATCGCCGCGGACAACGGGTCGGGCCCCGGGCCGGGGCACTACGGGCTCATCGGCATGCGCGAGCGGGCGGCCCAGATCGGCGCGGACCTGCGCCTGGTCAGCGAGCCGGGGCGGGGCACCACGGTGCACGTTCTTTTCCCGCTGGCGAAGGCCGCCGGTACGGGCGTAATGGTGCCGGCCAATCTGGAAAGTAATGCGGACTAAAGCGAAGCGGAGTCTGAAATGATGGCGGAAGCTAAATCCGACGATCTGATTCGAGTGCTGTGTGCCGACGACCACCCGCTGGTGCGCAAGGGGATCGCTTCGATCATAGGCAACGAGACCGACATGCGGCTCGTCGCCGAGGCCGGGAACGGGCGCGAAGCCGTGGAGCAGTTCCGCATTCACAAGCCGGACGTCACACTCATGGACCTGCGCATGCCGGAGGTGGACGGCATCTCCGCCGCCCGCACGATCCGCGCCGAAGCGCCGGATGCGCGGATCATCGCGCTTACCAGCTTCGACGGCGACCAGGAGATCTACCGCGCCCTGGAGGCCGGCGTGCGCGGGTACATCCTCAAGGAGATGGTCCACACGGAAGTCGTGCGGGCCATCCGACTGGTCCACTCAGGCAAGCGGCTGATGCCGGCGGAAGTCGCCGAGCGGTTGGGCCAATACTTCCCGCAGGTGGCGCTGACGCCGCGGGAAGTAGAGGTGATCGGGCTGGTCGCGCAGGGTTTGGCGAACAAGGAGATCGCCGCCAAGCTCGGGACGGCCGGGGGCACCATCAAGATGCACGTACAGAACATCCTGGAGAAACTGGGCGCCTCCGACCGCACCCACGCCGTCACCATCGCCTTGCAGCGCGGGATCATCAAGCTTTAAGCCCGGCTGCACGGGCCGTCGTGAAAGGGGCCCGGTCACAGGCTCAGGACCGGGCCGCTCGCGACAGCGTCCTCGCCGGCCGTCATCACCATTCTCTCACCCCGGCTGCTGCTCGCGGCCGACTCCGTGAAGAAGCCGGTCCGCTGCATTGCACGTTCCAGCACGCGGGATGAAACCGTCAGTGGGACCGACCGGGGGTCGTGCAAATCGGCGGCGAGAAGCAACAGATCCCAATCCGTATCAGAAAGGTCGGACGCCTGAAGGCCGCCGGAACGCAGGTCTTGTGCGAGCGCCGCGGCGCGTCGTTGATTGCGGGTCATGGTTATGCTCCCTTCACAGCAATGTTTCCAGACAGAGCAAACTTTCTCTCGGCGGTTGCCCACGCACGGCGCTTCAGTCCGCGCCGCTTCGGTATCCCAGTTCATCTTCGCCCGTCGGCATGTCACACGTGGAGAGGCCGTATTCGCCCAGGAATGCGGAGAACATTGTCTCCTTCAGGATGTTGGCACGGCCCACAAGGTCCGGATAGCTGGCCCCGGGCTGGGGAGTTCCCGGGAGTGTCTGGTCGAGCACTTTAAAAAATGTCTTGGCCATCCGGTCTCGGGCCTGCTCGGGATTTGTTTTTAACGTCATGAAAGGTCCTCCATGTCTAGGATTCACGCGGTTGGGATATCCACCCCGACCGATCGATACGCTCGCAATCGAACAATGGCGCGCTCAAGTTCCCGCGCGAGCGGAACGTAAAATTACATGTACATGCCCCCGTTAATCGCAAGCACCTGCCCGGTGATGTAGCTCGCGCGCGGGCTGGCGAGGAACGCCACGCCCGCGGCCACTTCATCGGGCGTCCCCATCCGGCCGACGGGCGTCAGCGCGTTGACCTGCTCCTTGGCCGACTCCGGCAAGTCCTTGGTCATGTCCGTTTCAATGAACCCAGGTGCGACCGCGTTGGCCGTGATGTTCTTGCGGGCCAGCTCCCGTGCCAGCGTCATGGTGAACGAGATCAGGCCGCCCTTGGCCGAGGCGTAGTTGGCCTGACCGAAGTTGCCCCACTGGCCGACGATCGACGAGATGTTGATGACCCGTCCCCACCCCAGTTCGAACATGCCCGGCAGGAATGCGCGGGTCGTGTTGAAAGGGCCGCCGAGGTTTACCGCCAGCACCTCGTCCCACATCGACCGCGTCATCTTCACGAACGACTTGTCGCGCGTGATGCCGGCGCAATTGACGAGAATTCCCACCGGGCCGGTGTCCTTGCGGAGCGCCTCGGCCATCACGTTGACTTGTTCTTCATTCGCCACGTCCGCCTGGTAGGCCCAGGCCCGCACGCCCAGCCGGCGCACCTCGGCGCACACCGCGTCCGCGGCAGGCCCGGGCTTGCTATAGTTGACCACAACGTCCGCCCCGGCTTCCGCCATAGCAATCGCTATGGCGCGGCCGATGCCACGACTCGCCCCCGTCACCATACATGTTCGTCCTTGAAGATCCTTCATGAAAATCTCCTAATATTGCGTTAATAGTCGTGGCGATCATCGGAAAACGCAGGCGCGGAGGCTGGCGGCGATCGTGCCGCCAGAGGCGCCCGGATTCCTGTAATTTCAAGCGTTTTGTCTGCGATTCCCACGACGGATCGCACCCCGGCCCTGGCACCCATTGGTTCACATGGGCGGGCCTAGGCATGGCGGCGGCACTATGAACATGTGCGCAGAATGGGTCAATAGGGAATTGCGGATAATTCCCTGCAAGAAATGAAAATCAGGGACTTCGCGGGTATCTACACCGGTCATACCCGCAGATAACCGGTCGCCAATACCCGAAGCACGGGTCAGGCGATTACCGACGGCAGATCCTGCCGAGTTCTTTACAAATCAACATAAACACCGAATCACCGAACACTGAGTAACGGGAATCACTGATGGTGCTCGCAATTGGCCTTTCCGTTAACCCCGTTGCCCCGCTGAAACTGCTGTTCTTCGGTCGAGCCCGACAATGCCCCGGTGGAAAGTTCGCCGGAACTGATGACCTGAGCGACCTCATCGAAATAACCTGTGCCGACGAACCGCTGATGCGTGGTCGCGGCGTACCCGTCCTCCTGGGCAGCAAACTCGTTGTCCTGGAGGTCCGCGTAGGCCGCCATGCCGTTGTGACGGTAATCGCGGGCCATCTGGAACATGCTGTAATTGAGCGCGTGGAACCCCGCGAGCGTGATGAACTGGAATTGGTAACCCATCTCGCCGAGCTCGCGCTGGAACCGCAGGATCGCCTGCGGGTCGAGCTTCTGCCGCCAGTTGAAGCTCGGCGAACAGTTGTAGGCCAGCATCTTGCCGGGGAACTGCTCGTGAATCCCCTCGGCGAAGTCGCGGGCTTCTTCGAGGTCGGGGTGTGAGGTTTCGCACCAAAGCATGTCGGCGTAAGGGGCGTAAGCCAGCCCGCGCGCGACGGCCGCTTCAATGCCGCCACGGATCTCGCGGAACCCGTCGGGCGTCGATTCGCCAGTCAGGAACGCGTGGTCGCGCGGGTCGCTATCACTGCTGAGCAGGCGGGCGGCATTGGCGTCGGTGCGGGCGATCAAGACGGTCGGAACGTCCAGCACGTCGGCGGCAAGGCGGGCGGCGATCAGCTTCTTCACCGCCTCGCGCGCCGGGACCAGCACTTTGCCGCCCAGGTGACCACACTTTTTCTCCGACGAGAGTTGGTCCTCAAAGTGCACCGCGGCCGCGCCCGCTTCGATCATCGCCTTCATGATCTCAAACGCATTGAGCGCCCCGCCGAAGCCCGCTTCGGCGTCCGCCACGAGCGGCGCGAACCAATACGTGCCGTCATCCCCGTCGCTGTGGTGGATTTGGTCGGCGCGGATGAACGCGTTGTTGATCCGCCGCACGAGCGACGGAACGCTGTCGGAAGGATAAAGGCTCTGATCGGGGTACATCTGGCCGGCGCCGTTGGCGTCGGCGGCGACCTGCCAGCCGCTCACGTAAACCGCCTTGAGCCCGGCCCGAACCTGCTGGATCGCCTGGTTGCCGCTCAGCGCGCCCAGGGCCGCGATGAACGGGTCGCCGTCGCGGCCGGTCAGCAGGTCCCAAAGCCTACGCGCGCCGCGATGGGCCAGCGTGTGCTCGATGTGCAGCGTCCCGCGAAGCCGGTGGACGTCCTGCGCGGTATACGGCCGCGTCACCCCGCGCCAGCGCGCTTCGGTGCTCCAGCGCATCGCGAGGTCCCGCGCGCCGTGGCCATCGCCGCTTCCATTAAAACTCGTCCGGGACGGATGCGACATCGTTGACATGACAAGCTCCTGCGCCGTTGACTAAGGGTGTATTCACTCGATTCCTTCACAGCAGGTCGTAGGCGATCGAGGTCAAAAACTCCGGGCATTCCGGGCGGTTGGTCATTTCCCGGAACAGCGCCCGCGCGGTCTCAAACCGCCCCGCGTCGAACCGCGCCGCGCCCATGTCATCCCGCAGGCGCGACACCTCTTCGTCCATTAATTGCTCCACCAGTTCATGGCTGACGCGCCGCCCGTCTTGTAGCCGGGCGCGGTGGTGCACCCATTGCCAAAGCTGCGCACGGGATATCTCGGCGGTAGCCGCGTCTTCCATCAGGTTGTTGATCGGCACGCATCCCATGCCGCGCAGCCACGACTCGAGGTAACGGATGCCGACGTTGACATTCACGCGAATCCCCTGCTCGGAAATCGCCGGGTCATCCGGGACGGCCAGCAGGTCCGACGCGGCGACGTGCACGTCGAGCCGCCGGCGGTCAATTTGGTTGTCCCCCGGCATCGCCTCGAATTCTTCCAGCGCAATCGACACCAGGCCCGGGTGCGCAACCCAGGTGCCGTCGTGCCCGTCGCGGACTTCGCGGGCCTTGTCATCCCGCACCTTGCCCAGCGCCGCTTCGTTGGCCTGTGGGTCATTCTTGATCGGGATCTGGGCGGCCATGCCGCCTATCGCGTGCGCCCCCCGCCGATGACAAGTCCGGATTGTCAAAAGCGAGTAGTTGCGCATGAACGGCGTGGTCATGGTGACCAGCCCTCGGTCGGGCAGGACGAACTGCGGGTGGTTCCGGAACTTCTTGATCAGGCTGAAAATGTAATCCCAGCGGCCGCAATTAAGGCCGGCGGAGTGCTCGCGCAGCTCGTAGAGGATCTCGTCCATCTCGAAGGCGGCAAGAATGGTTTCCAGAAGCACCGTCGCGCGGATTGTGCCGCGCGGGATGCCCAGGGCGTCCTGGGACCAGACGAAGACGTCGTTCCAAAGCCTGGCCTCAAGGTGGCCTTCGAGCTTGGGCAGGTAGAAATACGGGCCGGTTCCGTTGGCGATCAGGGCGCGGGCGTTGTGGTAGAAAAACAGACCGAAATCAAAGAGCGACGCGGAGACCGCCCGGCCGTCGACGCGCACGTGCTTTTCATCGAGATGCCAGCCGCGCGGGCGGACCATCAGCACGGCCGTTTTGTCGTTCAGGCGATACGCTTTTCCATCGGGGGCCTCATGGCGGATCGTGCCCCGGACGGCGTCGTACAGGTTAATCTGCCCGCCGATGATGTTGTCCCACGTCGGCGAGGTGGCGTCCTCGAAATCGGCCATGAAGACGCTCGCGCCGGAGTTCATGGCATTAATGACCATCTTCCGATCCACCGGCCCGGTGATCTCGACCCGCCGTTCCCGCAGGTCATGGGGGATCGGGGCGACGGACCATTCGCCCTCGCGGACGTCGCGCGTTTCGGGGAGAAAGTCGGGCATGATCCCGTCGTCGAGTTCCGCCTGCCGTCGCCGGCGGCGGGCAAGCAATTCGCGCCGCCGCGGCTCAAATTCCGCCACGAGCCGCGAGATGAACTGAAGGGCACCGGTGCTGAGCACGTGGTAGTGCTCGGGTTCCATTCCGAGCGGGATTTCGATCGGCTCTACGCCCAGTGGGCCTTCGACCGGGGTAAGCGATGGGTGGGTCGTGGACGCGGTGGCGTTGGTAATCATGCGGGGCTCCTTGTTCGTCCGACACGGGACCGGGGCCGGGCACAATTGGGTGCCCGGCGGGCGGGGATTCTGGCGGGATTGCGTCGCAGGATTCCTCGTATCCGCTCGCCGCGTCCCCCCGCGGGTAATCACTCAAACATATGCAAGCATCGCGCCACGTCGCGCCGAACCCGCGAAATGCCCGCGCCGCGCGTCCCGCGGCCGCGCGGCAGGACATTTAGACCGGACGGGGCACCCGTATGTCGCATTTGCAGCATGGGTCTTGTGCGTACGCATCAGACGGCCTTACTGCGTCGGCGCAGCCGACTGCTTTTCAGAATGCTCGTTAATCCATCATTTTCCGGCATTTAGATGGGGAGACGGGCCTTATGGCGTCAGACCCGCCCGCGACGGGCACCGCGGGCAGGTCTGGCCATGATGACGCAATTGCACAATTGGCAGGGAAGGCGGCGCGGGCCGGCCGCGGTCAGCTCGCGGGGTGCCAGCCGGCGTCGGCCCAGAGCTCGCCGCTGACGGCCGAGTTGGAGATCATGAAGCAGATCGCGTCGGCGATCTCGTCGGCCCGGATGAGTCGCTGGAGCTGCGTATAGGGCAGGATGTTTTTAGCGATGTACTCTTCGCCCAAGGCGCGCACCATGGGCGTGTCGGTGAAGCCGGGATGAATCACGGCGCAGCGGATGCCGTGGAACATGCCCTCTTTCATCAGCGTCGCGGCGGCCCCTTCCAAGCCGGCCTTGGTGGCGGCGTAGGCGATCTGGCCCTTGTTCCCTTGCGACGAAACCGAGCCGATGAAGATGATCGCCCCTTGGATGCGTTCAGCCGGCTTCCACCGGCCCACGCCCCGGCGCAATCGATCCTCGGCCATGCGTGAAACCATCTCCAAAGCCCAGTAAACCGGGGCAATCAGGTTCACCTCGGTGACCTGGCGGAATAATTCCTCCGGGTAGAGGGCGGCGCGGCCCGACGCCTTGTCAACCTTGACGGCAAGGGCGTCGCGCGTGATGCCGGCGGCGGGGACGCAGATGCTGACGAGCCCGTCGCTTTTCGTAACGCTTTCGAAGGTTTCACGTCGGAAGACGGGGTCGGCCACGTCGCCCAGAAACGCCCGCGCGATCGGCCGCCCGATCAGGTCGTTGACTTGGGCGGCGGTCTCCTGCGCCGCGTCGCTACGGTCGACGAGCGCGATTGACTTGGCCCCCCGCCGGGCCAGCGCCAGCGATGTCGCCCGGCCGATCCCTCCGCCCGCACCGGTCACTACCGCGACTCTTCCTTGGATCTCCATGGGTTTACCTCAGGTTTGCATTTGCGCCCGCTCCGCGGCGCCCGGGCGGCACGCGCCGCATGGGGTCATTACGCATTTGCAGTACGATGCAAAGGGTGAACCGGATCGCCCAGCTTTTGTGCCCCCGATGCACGGGTGAATCGGCAGGGGCCCGCCAGATTCTGCACCAATTTGCCGTCATCGCCTTGACGCCCGCGCCCCCGGCGGCTACAGCCTAAGGGAAGGTCTTTGTGCAGCGGCGCAAACGGATGTCGGCGACGGTTTGGAGCAAACGCAATGAGCGACGAAACCGGCGGAGCCAGAAAGCGCCTGACGCTCCGGAAGTACCCCAATCGGCGGTACTATGACACCTCTCGCAGCCGCTACGTGACCCTCGAAGAGATCTATGCGCTGATCCGTGACGGCTACGAAGTGCAGGCGAGCGACTCCAAAACGGGGCAGGACATCACCGCAAAAGTCCTCGCACAAATCATCCTGGAACTTGACCCGCCCAAGCTGGGCGTCTTCCCAGTGCCGCTGCTCCATCGATTGATCCGGGCGAACGAGCAACTCGTCAACGATTTCGTCGAGAAGTATTTCAACCAGGCGTTGTCGCTGTTCCTGGATTCACAGCGGACAGTCGAGCAATCTTTCCGGCAGGCAATGGGGCTGCAACCGGGGGCGGCGGGGATGCCGGACTGGCTGAAGATGATATGGGACCCGCTGGTCCCAAGGTTCTGGCCGGGGGCAACGGGCACGGCTCCGCCGTCGTCGTCCCAAAGGCCCGCGACGCCGCACTCATCCGCGTCAGCCGCCGCGGACGGAGGCACTGGGGCGCGGGGGCCGCAGCATCCCACGTCCGCGACACATTCCACACCGGAGTCATCGCCACAGGAACTGCGACAGTTGGTCGACGATCTGCGGCGGCAAGTCAGTGCCCTCGAGTCGCAACTGCACAGTTCAAAGGGCGCGGGGGCCGGAGGAAAGAAGCGGGCCAAGCGCAGCAAGAAGGCGCCCAAACGCCGACCCGCCTCGTCTTAGCACGCATTCGTGTAAGCATCACTACGCTTCTGATCTCATTTCGCAAACGCGGTAAGTAATAAAGTTCACGCCGCCGGGCTCCTATTCGAATCAGCCTTCCTATCCGATAATCTATGCATTGCTGGACGTACATGGCCGGGAGTGAGGCGTGTCACGTGAAATGTGCAAATGCAAAAAAGTTCCAGTTTTTTCCTTGACGCCGACGCGCCGGCGGCTAATTATGGCCGTGGCAAAGGGGAGGGCTTGCACACTGCGGCAAGCACATCCGGATCGGCAGCGGATCGGCAGGCGAGGCGTGGCAGCGCGATGGCTGCGACGGGATTCCAAACCGCTTCAGGCACAAGGAGATATCATGGCGACGCGAAACGGCGCGGCATTTTCGGAGTTATTTGAACAGGCTGCGGACACCTTCACCGGCGCGCTCAAGGCCGGCGCGAGATTCCAGGAGGACGTGACGCGGTGGTGGACCGGGGCCGTCGGCCCCGCCGCCGACCCCTTCCAGGACTGGCAGAAGCGCTCCCAGGCCCTCTGGACCAAGGCCGTCCCTGCCGCCCAGAAAAACGTGGACGAGTACCTGCGGCTCTTCGACCAGAGCTACCGCACAAGCATAGACTTGATGAAGCGG
Organism: Phycisphaerales bacterium; assembly: GCA_028288945.1. Lineage (GTDB taxonomy): Bacteria > Planctomycetota > Phycisphaerae > Tepidisphaerales > Tepidisphaeraceae > RYN-428. The sequence goes on along the minus strand of JAQGHH010000506.1, from coordinate 8,649 downwards.
GCGCTCGAGGCAGGGCGGTCCGGGTCTCTGTCGGAGACGCAGGCGAAATCGCGGCAGATCCTCGAGCAGTCGATGGAAGCGCTCCGCGACAACGCCAAGGCGATGGCCGAGGCCAACCTCCGGGCCATGCAGGCCTGGGCGGACTTGCTTCGCAACGGCGTCGATAGCGCCTCGAAGGCCGCACACGACACCGCCACCCGGGCGACGGAGACGGCCCAGCATGTTTCTGAAACCGCCCGCAAGGCGACTGTGGCGGCCGCCGCCCAGGCGCGTCGAGCGGCCCGGCGCGAAGGCGCCCACGCGCATGCCTGAGATGGCGGTCTGAACGCACGAAAGGATTCGTCATGGTAAAGGATATCTTCCTTGCCGGCGGCGCACGGACCGCCATCGGCGGTTTCGGGGGGGCGTTTGCGGAGATGCCGGCGCCGGCGCTGGGCGCTGCGGTCATCAAGGCGACGCTCGAACGCGCCGGGGTGCCCGCGGATCAGGTCGACGAGATCATCTTCGGCAACGTGGTCAGTGCGGGGCTGGGACAGAACCCCGCCCGCCAGGCCGGGATCGGCGCGGGGCTCAGCCCGACCATCGGCGCGACCACCGTCAGCAAAGTCTGCGGCTCGGGGCTCAAAGCGGTCATGCTCGCGAGCCAGGCCGTTCAGTGCGGCGATGCTTCCGTCGTTGTCGCGGGAGGCATGGAGAACATGTCCCGCGCCCCCTACCTGCTCGAAAAAGCCCGCAATGGCTACCGCATGGGCAACGGCGAGCTGGTCGATTCCATGATCCGCGACGGTCTCTGGGACGTTTACAACAACGTTCACATGGGCACATGCGGCGACAAGTGCGCGGCCCGCTACGAGATTTCGCGCCAGGAGCAGGATGACTTCGCGGTCGCCAGCTACCAACGCGCTTTGGCCGCGGTGGCTGATGGGACGTTTGCGCAGGAGATCGTGGCGGTGAACGCCCCGGCCGGCAAGGGAACGGTGGCGGTCGCCGACGATGAGCAGCCCAAGCGGTTCAACGAGGAAAAGCTGCGCCAGCTCCGTCCCGCCTTCGGCAAGGAGGGGACGATCACGGCCGGGAACGCCTCGAGCATCAATGACGGGGCGGCGGCGGTGACGGTGATGTCGGGCGAGAAGGCCAGGGCGCTGGGCGTCAAGCCCCAGGCGCGCATCCTGGGCTACGCCACCGCGTCACGCGAGCCCGAGTGGTTCACGATCGCGCCGATCGGCGCGCTCACCAAGCTCATGGACAAGCTGGGCCTCAAGGTCTCCGACGTCGATCTGTTCGAGATCAACGAGGCGTTCGCGACGGTGACGATGGCGGCGATGAAGGAACTGAAGATCCCGCACAACAAGGTGAACGTGAACGGCGGCGCGGTCGCGCTGGGCCACCCGATCGGCGCCAGCGGGGCGCGGACGCTGGTGACGCTGCTCAACGCGATGCGGCGGCGCGGCGCGCGGGTGGGGATCGACACGCTGTGCATTGGCGGCGGCGAGGCCGTGGCGATGGCCGTCGAACTGGTTTAATGGCGGGTGATGGAGAAGCAATATTCATGGACTCCCAGTCGATGGCCGACAACGCGTCTTTCTTTACGCGGATGTGGATGGATTTCGCCACGCGGATGATGACCGCGGGGATGTCGTTCAACCCCTTTTCCCCGCCGCCGCAGGCCGCCCGACAGGCGCGCGGCGCGTACCTCGGGGCGGTGTCCGATTTCGCCGAGCAGATGATGCGGTCCCCGCAGTTTCTGTCGTTGATGAAGCAGGGGATGGACACGAGCTTGGGCGCGCGCAAGCAGATGGACGAGTACATGACCGCGATGCGCCACGACACGCAGGGCACGGCCAGCGAGGACATCGACGCCCTGATGATCGACGTGCGGCACCTTGGTTCGCGGATGAGCGAGCGGATGGATGAGATTGAGGGGCTCATTCACGATCTCGGCCGGCGGCTCGACGGAATGGAAGGCAACGGCCGGGGCGTGCCCCACACCAACGGGACCCGCGCCGGTGATCGAGATTCGCTCCGCACCCGAGAGCGCGACGCGCTCCGGGCGGAGCGACAGGCGTACCGCCCGCAGGAACCGGTCGCCCGCAAAGCCGTCAAGGGACGCAAGCGGCCGCGGAAAAATCCCCAGGAACGCGAGTGAGTGAACGAAGACGATACCCGCCCGACAAGTACGCAGGAGCATTTTGTAATGGCTGACACCGGTGGCGCCACAACCAAGAACATCTTCCTCGAATGGCAGCAATCGCTGCTCGATGAGACGGCGGCGAGCTTTCGGCGATGGGGCCGCTTCCCTTACCTATGGCAACAAGCGCTGAAGGTACAGAAGGGCGCGACGCCTTCCGAAGTGGTCTACGAAGAGGACCGGCTCAAGCTGCGCCGGTACATCCCGCGCGGGCCGATCCGTTACCGCACGCCGCTGGTATTCGTGTTCGCGCTGGTCAACCGGCCGTACATTCTCGATCTGCGCCCCGGCCGCAGCGTGGTGAGTCATTTTGTAGACCGCGGGTTCGACACCTACCTGATCGATTGGGGCGAACCCAGCCGGGCCGACCGGCACCTGACCATCGACGATTACGTCAATGGATATCTTTCGAACGTGATCGACTACGTCCGCGAGCGGACGGATTCATCACAGGCGAACGTGCTGGGGTATTGCATGGGCGGAACTCTCAGCTCGATGTTCACGGCCTTGCACCAGGAGCGGGTGAGAAACCTGATCCTGATGGCCGCAGGCATCAACTTCGCCACCGAGGACGGACTGCTGAATCTGTGGTGCGAGCCGCGCTACTTTGATGTCGATCGCTTCGTTGACACGTACGGGAACGTGCCCGCCGAGTTCCTTCAGACGATGTTCCTGATGCTCAAGCCGCTACAGAACCTCGTGGAGAAGCCGATCACGCTGGTCGAGCGGATGGACGACGAGGATTTCGTGGACGACTACCTGGCGATGGAGGGGTGGCTCAACGACAACATCCCGGTGCCGGGCGAGGTGTTCCGGGAGTTCGTGAAATACCTGTATCAAAAGAACCTGCTGGTAAAGAACCAGATGCCCGTGGGCCGGCACATCGTGGACCTGCGCGACATCACCTGTCCGGTGCTGAACCTGATGGCGAAGAAGGACGACCTGGTGCCGTGCAGCCAGAGCCTTCCGTTCAACAGCCTGGTGAGCTCGAAGGACAAAAAGGTGATGGAGGTCTCCGCGGGGCATATCGGTCTGGCGGTGGGATCGAAGGCGCAGCGCGAACTATGGCCACAGGCTTGCGACTGGCTGGCGAAGAGGTCGGAACCGTTGCGCCGCCGGGCGCGCAATAAGTAGAAATCTCTACAACTCGATGACCGTCCCCGCCCTGGCAAGCGCGATGTGCGAGTGAGCGTCGCGGCTGATGGAGCGGAGGTCCTCGTCGATCTTGCGGCGTTCGTCCCACGGGCGCTCGGGGTCGTGGTGGCCGATGTAGGTTCGACGCACCCGGCATTGGCCCGATCGTTCGATCACGTCTTCGATGCAGCTATGGCCCCAGTCCATGCGATTGACGGGCGTGTTACCGCCGATTCCTTTTCGTCCCTCGTACTCTTCCAGAAAATATTGCCCGTCGAAGTAGGCGACGTCCGCGCCTTTGCAATGAGCGACAACGCGTGCTTCGGCTTCCATGCTGCGGATCTGGCGGGGGTCGGAGGGGTCGTCGCCGTGGCGGAGTTCGTGGTCGGTGCAGAAGACGAAACTCGCATCCGCGTGGCGCACATGGTAGGCGAGGCATTGCGTGCGCGCGTGGTAGACCTCGAAAGGCGTGACGGTCGTTTGGCCGATGCGGATTGGGTCGTTGATGTCGCGCGCATTCCATGGGGGCGGGTCGGCGGAGGGGGCGGACGGATCGGAGGGGGTGCGGATTTCGGTGCCGATGAAGGTGGCGCTGACATTACGGAAATCGATGGGGTCATCGTAGTGCATGACGGTCGAGAGCTCGCGCGAGAAAAATCCGTAGCGGTCATCGAGGGCGGCGAGGGCCGGGCGGGGGCCATGGACATGAAGCGTGAAAGGGTTCGTGCGGTCGAAGCAGAGTGATGCAAAGGGCAGGCCGTTGCGGTGGTCGAGGTGTTCGTGGCTCGCGAAGACGTGGAGTGTGCGTGGACGGCCCATGGGCCAGTGTGCGACTGCGTGATGTGAGAAGGCGCGCAAACCGCTGCCCAGGTCGAAGAGGAGCGTGTCGCCGTGAGCGGTTTGGACTTCGACGCAGGTGGTGTCGCCGCCGAAGGTCGGGAGGGACGGGATGCCAAGTTGGCGCTGGTAGGCGTCGAGCGCATCGGGGCCGGTCAAAGCGCGAAGTGTCTGGGTGGAGCATTCGCCGCGTTCAAGCCGGGCGGCGATGTCGCGGATCGATCGCTCAAGCGTCTCGGTGGCAACCCGGCGGGCATATTCATCCACGTCCGCCCGCGACGGTGAAATCGTGCAGCTCCCCTGCACGCCCCAGAACGTAATCCTCATGTTGCGGATCGGCTTTGAAGCTTCGGGGGCGGGACTCGGGGGCATGGGCATCGCTGGGCTCCGTCGGGGCGCTGGGCGTCCGATCCTTCGGACTGATCGCCGTGAGGGCAGTTATACTCCGGAGGTCGTCACGAGTCGCGGTTGGAAGAGATCTCGCGGGTGGGAGTCAGTCAAAGATTGACGCCCCGGCTCACCGCTCAGGCTTACGCAGGGAAACGGATTTGATGCGGATGAAATCGCCCGCGCCCCCTGCCGCGACGGGGTCGATGCGCAGGCCGGTAATTGCTCCCCGGTATTCGGCGGACGATCCGAGCGGCACTTCGTAGACATGGAATTTTTCGTCGGACGTGAGTTCGAGCGGGAGGCTCTTATCGGAAGAGTAGGCCGGGCTGTCGTGGCGACGCCAGTAGACGCGACCGTGCGGCTGGGCCGCGTGGCAGGCGGCTTCGATGTACAGAACGGGCGCTTCTTTCGCGCTCCAAAAAGCGGTGGGCCCGAGCAGTTCGGGGTGTTTGCCGTCGAGCTTGACGTTGAGCTCACCGGTGATGGGCCAGCCCGCATCCGTCGCCTCCGCATAGCTCCAGTGCCGGCGGTCTTTTTCAAATCGGTACATCGGCGGCGCGGGCTTTTGGGCGTGGGCGTAGACGTATTGCCGGATCTCATCGACGCGGCCGAGGATCAGCGTGTATTCGAACTCCTCATCAATATTGTAGTCGATGATCTCGTTACCGGTCGGGGCGATGTAGCCGGTGGGATTGTCCTTGGGGCCGCCCGTTCCTAGCTTGCCGGCGAAGCCTCCAATGAACGAATACGCGCCGGGGTTCCACACGCCCAGGCCCCATCCGTCGTCGTTGACGAGGGCGGCCCAGTTCTCGGTGGCTTCCCAATTGGACCAGGGCATTTTCGCCGGCTGCTGAACGAGTGTGTCGTTGGTGAAAGGCTTGTCCCCGGCGTAGGTCATCAGCCGCCAGAGCGGGCCGTTGGTGTAGACGGCCGGGAGTTCCTGGCCGCGGGCCGGGTATTGGGTTTTGTCGGACCTGCGGTTGACCATGCGCGAGCGGACCTTCGCGGTGTTGTCATTCAACTCGATCCAGCATTCAAAGGTGCACTCACCCGGTTCATTATTCAGCGGCCATTGCATGGGAATGCAGCGAACGTAAATCGATTTGCCGTCGTTGCGGTGCTCGATGATCTTGGAGCGGTTGCCGAAACAATCGCCGACCTGTATCGGGTTCCAACCGAGCCCCGCCCAGTCGCCCCGCGGCTGCTTGCCGTTGGGAGTGAACGGCACCGGTCCGGAATAGTGGGACATCTGAATCTGCCGGCCCCAGTCAAAGCTGTTGACGACGTTGTCGCCGGGCTTGGAGGTGGAGAGGTGGGTGATCGCCCCGCCGAGGTCGAGGTCCACGCCCAGGCGGATGACGCCATTGTCGAGATAGCTCATTCGACGGTCATCGGCCTGGGCCGGGCTCTGCCCGGCACGATGCGGCTCGGCGAGCAAGGCGCCTGCGGCGCATCCAAGCGCGAGGATGAAACAGAAGCCGAGCCTCGGGCCGCGCGAGCGTTTGGGCATTCTCGTCTCCTGCCGTCCCGAGGACTCAAGCCGCAGTCTTGAGAGCGATCAACGGGCTGCGCGTTGGTGACCCACGCCGACCCTGAATACGCCGATTTTTCCAGTCCCGTTGTTGATGGTGTAGAGCCCCGCCGCAGGCGTGCCGGCGGGAAGTTGCACGGCGTAGGTCACGGCGCGCCGCTTGCCGTGGTGAGACGTGCGTGACTTCACCACCTTGGCGACGCCTTGCCAGTTGGCCGGACCTGTCACGGAAATGTCGGCCTGATCCGATGTGGTAAGGGGCTGATTGTCGGCGGACGTGTATGTCACGGTGAAGCGGTAGCTCTTGCCGGCTTTGGCCTTGGAGGGTCCGGTTACATGGATAACGTGCGGCGGTGAAGATTGAACGGCGACCGCGTAGGTTTTCAGCAAGTTCCCGCCAACGCTCAGCAAGGGGCCTGAGAACGCGCCCCCTACCGCCACAGTGCCCCCGGTGGCGATGTCGCCGGAAGTAGATCCGCCGCCGGTCGTTGTGGTGCCGGTGGTTGTGCCGCCCGTGCCTGTGACGTCCGTCAATGACGAGCCACCGCCGGTGTTTGCGCCACCCGTCAATGACCCGCCGTCCGCCGACATCGCACCGACCAAATCGAATTTTGCGATGAGCACGTCCCCGGTGGAATCCCAATTCGGATCGGTGCCGCTGGGCGGCAAGGCGTAGGTGGCTCCCGCGGCCAGCAGCGAACCATCAGGCTCGAACGCGACGTTCGAGAAGTTCTGGTTGGGGGCGGCCGAACCTTCGAACGTGGTCGAGTCCAGGTTTTTCCCATTACCGTCGAAGCGACCATAATAGACGCTGGGCGACATACCCAGATCCACTTCGCCGCCTGCGACCGCAAACCCGCCATCGGACATGGCGCGGGCCCTGTAATTGCCGTGGTACAGTGCGCTCCTGAGGAACGTGCCGCCGTCGGCAAAAGTTGTGTCGAGCGAGCCGTCGGCGTTGTAGCGGGCGGCGGCCAACTGCCCCCAGTTGCCCATGCCGACGGCGACGATCTTCCCGTCGCCCTGAACCAAGAGGCCGGTCACGTTCGCGCGGTCTGCATGAACCCAACTGGTGTCGGCGTCGTGGAACAATGTCATCACGTGACCCGCGTCGCCGAAGGCGTAATCGGAGGTGCCGTCGGCGTTAAGGCGCACGACGGTGAACGTCTGCGTAAAGCTGGTGCCGGAGAGATTATTGCTTGTTTCTCCGCCAATGACGATTTTGCCGTCGTCCTGGATCGCCAGGGCACCCGCGCGATCGTTGTTGCTTATGGTGCTGGTTCCGAAACTGAGAGTGAGTTGCCCGTGGTCGGAGCCGAAGGTGGTATCCTCGGATCCGTCCACATTGAAGCGTGCGACGACCATGTCGCTCATGTCGCTCATGTGGAATCCCACGTGATTGGAAGTGCCAATGGCGACGATCTTGCCGTCGTGCTGAAGGGCGATGGCGGAGAACCCCGCCCCGCCGGTCGATCCGGTGAGGAAATCCGCGACGGCGATGCCGCCGTTGCCGAACGAGGGGTCGACTGACCCGTCGGCGTGGAAGCGCGTCACCGAAGCCACCGTTCCGTTCCCCGCAAGCCAGGTTCCGCCCGCGACGTAGATATCGCCCGTGGCATCAACCGCGATCGCGCCGCCGCCGGTGTCGCGCGTGACGGTGAAGCCGCCGGTCCCGAACGTATGGTCCAGTGTGCCGTCGGCGTTAAATCGGGCGAGCAGGCCGCCATTGTTGCCGTCGAACCGTCCCCCACCGGTGACAAGAATCTTGCCGTCGCCCAACGTATAGGTGCCGGAAGCCGAGTCGGCGGAGTGCGAGAAGTCGAAGGTTGCCGTGCCGCCGTTACCGAAATGTGCGTCGAGGGCCAGCGCGCTAAAAAGCGTTCGGCGCTCGAGCGGTTCGACGCGGGTCACTGTCCGGGCGGCCGCGGCGCTCGCGGAGTGCCGACGGATCGCCGGCGCGGAGAATGCGGCGGCAAGATTCAGATGGGACGCACTGCGATTGGGACGATTCATGTTGACCCCACTTGAAAGATGACCCTCGGATCAAAGATGGCGAGAGGATAAAACCTGACGCCCCCGCTTACAGAATGTGCCGTCAACCCAGTTGCATGCCGCCCCATGCTCCCGCGGGAAGGTCCGCGGCCGGGTAAGTTGCTTTGACGAAAGCCCCGCGCTTTCTTCGGTCGGGCCGCCGGTGGACGGCATAGCCGATGACAATCGCGTCGGCGGCCAGCACGCCCGCCGTGACGGTCCAGGCGCGGACGTGGTCGGGATCGGGCAGCACTTCTTCGGCGTTCGCCGGCAGCGATGCGCATTCGTTGATGAACGTGCTGAGGCCCTGCGCCAGCGACCCGGCGAGGTTCAGCCGGGGGATGTGCAGGATCGGGTGGCCCGCGAGCGGCAGGATCGATTCATCATCCGCCTGGGCCTGGGCACCGTGCGCGCCCAGCGCCGCCACAGGGCCGGAGGCGATCAGCGCGGTCAGCGCCCGCAGCACGGCGGCGAGGCTCGATGCCCCGGCGGCCGAATGCTGCATCGTGGATTCGCCCAACGACGCAACCGACGGGGC
>JAQGHH010000399.1 GCA_028288945.1 Phycisphaerales bacterium | reverse complement strand
CCATGTCGCGCCACAGGAAACCCGGCAACCCGACTTCCGCCACTTCACGCAGGCAATTCCTGAAGCAGGCCACCGCCATTACCGCCGGCCTCGGGACGGCGGGCGTCATCGGATTCCCCACGATCGTCCCCTCCTCCGCGCTCGGCAAGGACGGCGCGGTCGCCCCCAGCAACCGCATCATCCTGGGCATCATCGGCACCGGCGGACAGGGCCGCGCTGACATGCACATGTTCATGGACAAGCCCGAGATCCAGGTCATCGCGGTCTGCGACGTCGACGCGGCACACATGAAGCAGGCCATGCACGACGTCGAGCAAAAGTACGGGGAAGGAAACTGCAAGACCCATCACGATTTCCGCGAGCTGGCCGCCCGCAAGGACCTCGACGCGATTCAGGTGACCACCCCCGATCACTGGCACGCCATCGCGGCCATCGCCGCCCTGGACGGCGGCAAAGACGTCTATTGCGAAAAGCCGCTGGCCAACAGCGTCTACGAAGGCCGCAAGATCGTGGACGCGGTGAAGCGCAACAACCGCATCCTCCAAACCGGCACGCAGGAGCGCTCGGCGCCCTATTCGCGGCAAGCCGCGGAGCTCGTGCAAAACGGCCGCATCGGCAAGCTCCACACCATCCACATCAACCTGCCCTGCACCGACTCGCATCACATCGCCGTGCGCAACACGAAGGGCATCCCGGAAGCGCAGCCCGTGCCCGCAGGTTTCGACTACAACACCTGGCTCGGTCACGCACCCCAAGCGCCCTATTCTGAAAAACGCTGCCACTTCTGGTGGCGCTTCATCCTCGACTACGGCGGCGGCGAGATGACCGATCGCGGCGCGCACGTCATCGACCTCGGCCAGATGGGCAACGGCACCGACGAAACCGGACCCGTCGAATACGAGGCCAGGGGCCAACGCCTCCCCGGCAGCCTGTACACTTCCTTCTGGGACTACACCTTCACCAACACCTACGCCAACGGCGTCAAGATGCTCGGCACGACCAACGAGCCCCGCGGCGTCAAGTTCGAAGGCTCCGACGGCTGGGTCATGGTCAACGTTCACGGCGGACCGATCACCGCCTCCAACCCCGAGATCCTCAAGGAAAAAGTCGCCACGAGCGGCGTGCAACTCGGCCGCACGCCCGACCACAAGCAAAACTTCATCGACGCGATGCGCAGCCGCAAGGACCCGTTCGCCAAGGCCGAAATCGGCCACCGCACCGCCACGATCTGCCACCTCAACAACATCGCCATGGCCACCGGTAAGAAGCTGATCTGGGACCCCAAGACCGAGCGCATCACCAACGAAGAAAGCCTGAACGCCCTGCTCAAGCCGGGCTTTCGCGCCCCGTGGACGCTGTGACCCAAGGCCGAACACAGGACGCTCAAAGCGAAAAGGATGTGAAGAGCCGGTCGACGTGCAAACGTCGGCCGGTTCTCTTTTGTACGCCAATGAAGAGGGGGCGGGATGGACGGGTCTGGCTTATGAACTAAACCCGTCCATCCCGAAAGATCTCCTTAGGCATGCGCCTTGGACTTCACATGGCGGGCTGCGACATGGACGGCACCCAATCTTTGGCCGGACCAAGTCACGCTCATCGATCCGGGGGATGAGGCGGCGGGCAGATCTGCCGCAAAGTATAGCGTTACGTGCTTATGGTCGCGGGAGGTGACCGCCCGGATCAACCTCGCCTGGCGGGAAACACCCGAGGCATCCGTGACATACATGGTCTGTGCCGCGGAGCCCTGTGGGAGAGCCCCGCCCACGGGCGAAGTCGGGAAAGTGACTTTGAAGCGGTAAGTCGAGCCGGCGCGGGCCGAGCGCGGGCCTTTAAGCCGGGCCTTCTTCGCTGTCGACCGAATTGCCGCCACGGCAGCGGGCTGCTCGTAGAGTTGTTTGGCTACCGGCAACGACGACACCACATTATTTCCGTCGATGTTCAAGGGCGGCGTGGTCGGCTCGACGACTGGTGGCGCGTTCATATCAAACTTCGCGACCACGATGTCTTGCCCGTCCCCCGAGCCCGTCGCTCCGGTGGAGATCAATGCCCCGTCACCCGCGAAAGCGCTGATCAGCCCCTGCGGCACCGTGCCCTGCCCCGGCGTGCCGGATGCCGAACCCACCAACGCACCGCCGTGGTTGAAGGTAGCGCTATAGAGTGTGTCGGCGGTAACGACCTGGTATCCGCCGCCCTGCGTTGCGTGAAGGAGCAGGTTATCGCCACCCACGCCGTTGTTCACCGTCTCGATGCCGTGGTCGGCGAACGACGGATCGAGAGACCCGTCGGCCGCGTAGCGCGCAAGGAGGAGCTGGGTCCCGCCCGACCCCGCGACCACGATGCTTCCGTCATCCTGTACGAGCAGGGCGTCGATTTCACCGCGATCAACGGATATGGGTCCGGGCGTGGCGTTGTGAAAGAATGTGACTACCTGGCCGGCGGTCCCGAACGTGGCGTCCGGGGTTCCGTTCGGGTTGAGCCGTGTCAGGGCGAAGCCGATGTTGGCGTGCGTAGCGCCGGTCTGGGCGAAGTCGGACCCGCCCAAAAGTATTTTGCCTTCCTTGGTAACGGCCATGGCCTTGGCAATGTCGCCCATGGCGACGCCCTGGTCGCCCGGGAAAGAGATATTCTCGAACCCGCCGCCGGCGAAGGCGGCGTCCGGCGACCCGTCGGCGTTCCACGCCCCCAGCGCGAAGGCGAAGTGCGGCACGCCGACGCCCACCATGCTGTACCCGGCTGCCAGGATCGTTCCGTCCGGTTCGAAGGCGAGTTGTGAGTAATATGTGTTCTGTTGGGTGATCGGCGCCAGCCCGCTTCCTGCGAACGCCGAATCGACGGAACCGTCGGCATTGAAGCGGGCAAGTGCGGGGCCGCCCCGAGTGTTGCCCAGGGCGATGATACGGCCGTCGGGCCCGACGGCGACGGTCGCGATGTTCAGGAATCGCGTGTCGATCACCATGCCGGCATTGCCGAAGCTCGTATCGGGCGATCCGTCCGCAAGGAGTTGGAGCAGCATCCCGACGGACATTCCGTTGTCGAGGGTGGCGTTGCCGCCGACGAGTATCTTGCCACCGGCCAGCGACACGATGGAGAATGCCGCGTCGGCTTTACCTCCGACGTTGACACGCACTGCGCCGGTGGATCCAAACCCGCGGTCGGGCCCGAAGACGCTGTCGGGTGGCGTAACCGGTTGGGGCAGGGGTGGGCTCACCGGGCCGGCCGGCGGCACCGGCTTATAGCCGGGGGGCGGTGGCGGGGCCGGCGGCAGCGCCGGAAGCGCAGCCGTGGAATCCGGGGTGAAGGCCTCTACGAAAATCTGGCCCGAGTACTGCGCCTCTCCCGGCGGGAGGTTATCGTCGACAGAGACGGCCAGTCTGCCTACGACGATGGGGGTGCCGTCAGGCTCCACCGCGCCGGCCAGCAGAATGTCGGAGTGGGTTGGATATCCGACCTGCGGCGCAAACAAATCCGGGCAAGTCTGCACGTCGGCGAGTGTGCCTCTCCGGTCGAAACGCGCATAGGTCTCGCCGGTGTAGTTCTTGGAATACCCGGCGACGGCATACCCGCCGCCCGCCGTCGGGCGGATCGAGGTGGCGACGTCGGTCAGGCCGTCGTTCCGTACGATCCCGCGCGTGCCAAATGACGCGTCGGGGGATCCGTCGGCGTTGTAGCGCACCATCAGTAACTGGTTCAGCAAGCCCGTCCCTGCCGCGACGATCTTGCCGTTGCTCTGGACGTATACTGCCGTCATCGAGCCAAAGCCCAGGTACGACCAGCCGGCCTCGGGGTTGTTGAAGAACGTATTGACAACACCCTGATTGCCGAAAGTCTGGTCCAGTGCCCCGTTGGCCTCCAGGCGGGCGAGCGCAAAGCCCACTTGCAGGCCCGCCGACGTGGAGGTCTCGACAGATCCGCACAGCAGCATCTTCCCCCCGCCGACGAACCGGACCAGGCCCGCGCCGATCCCGGCGACCTGGAGGACGCGGCCGTGGTTGAACGTCTGGTCCGGCGTGCCGTCGCTGTTTAGACGCTCAATGATTCCCAATGAAATGGGGGGAAAGGGCGGCGGGGTTTCTCCCGGCATCGCGACGGTAACAGGTGACCCCGTCAACACCACCTTTCCACCAGGTGAGATCGCGACAGACCCGAAGTCCAGTGCTGCAGATCCGATCGCCAGTGAGCCACCTTGGCCGAACGCGCTGTCGAGCCGCCCATCGGGAAGGAAGCGCATCAGCACCTTGCCGTCGGAGTCTTGGGCCCCCAGATTGCCGATGGCGTAAATCTTCCCGCCGGGCGCGACCGCCACCGCACTGAACCACCTCACGCCCGTTTCCTCAACAAAGGACCCATTCCCGAAACCAGTGTCCAGGGATTGGTCGGCATTGAACCGGATGAGTATCGCGTGCGCCGCAGGGTCGGAGGAGCCCGGCGCCGAAAATTGGCCGGCCACCAGGATCTTGCCGTCCGGCTGAACAGCGACTTCCATGTTCTCGACGCCGCCGCTTCCCGGGTAGTCAATGCCCGTAAAGAAACCGGCGCCCGTGGGCACCAGCGTCGGGACTGCGGCCGAAAACAGCGCCCGCGCCTCCAAAGCTTCAAAATGATTCCCGCGACCGAAGCGCGCACTTCGACCGTACTCCCGCCCTGCCGCTTTCATGGATCTCATGACATTCCCCGGTTAAGTGATGGGTTCCTCGTCCACTCCTATTGTTCCGACCTGTCGCCCGTTTCTTCCAAATAAGCAAATTCTGGCGAACAGCCGCTTGGGCACGTTATTGCAATGTGAAAGTGTCGTCGGATCGTGCCGGTACGAGTGCGCGACGTTGGCCGGAATCTGCCCAATGCCGTCGATCACTGGAGCGTACCACGAATAACGTCGGCCGGTTCTCTTTTGCGGAGACGGCCTCAGCGCGACGACTGCCGCAGGCGGTCGATGGCGGCGGCGAGGATGATGATGACGCCGGTGACAACTTCCTGAACCCAATTGCGCATGCCGAGCTTGTTGCAGCCGTTTGCGACGACGGTCATGAGCATTGCGCCGACGAGCGTGCCGAGGATGGTGCCCTGGCCGCCGGAGAGGCTGGCGCCGCCAATGACGACGGCGGCGATGATGTCCAGCTCGTAGCCGCTGGCGGTGGTGGGGTCGCCGACGCTCAGGTAGGAGAATTGAAGGACGCCGGCCAGCCCGGCGAATGAGCCTGCGAGCAGGTAGACGAGGATCTTGGTGCGGCTCACCGCGACGCCGCATAGGCGGGCCGTCTGTTCGTTGGAACCGATTGCGAACACGTGCCGGCCGAAACGGGTGTAGCGGAGGATGGCGGCCATGAACACCGCCAGCACCAGCACCGCCCAGACACCCGGCGGCACCAGCATCCAGCGATGGCTGCCGCTGGGCATCGTGAGCAGGTCGTTCACCCACGTCGGCTCGGGGTCGATCGTGCTCTCGTTGGCAATGCCTTTGGCCAGTCCGCGGAACGCCCCCCATGTGCCGAGGGTCACGATAAACGGCGCGAGCCGAAGTTGTGTAACGATGGTCCCGATCAGCGTCCCCGCCAGGCAGCCCACCACGACACCCGCGCCGACCGCCATGACCGGCGATGCCCCGATTTTCAGCAGCCGGGCAACGACCACGCAGGTAAGCGCGATCGACGATCCCACGGAGAGGTCGATCCCGCCGCTGATGATGACGAGCGTCATCCCGAGGGCCGCGGCCCCGACCACGGCCGTCTGCGTCAGCATCACCTGCATGTTGCTGACGCTGGCGAACGAGTTGAATCGCAGAACGGCGAACAGCCCTGTCACGAGCAACAGACCGATCAGCGGCCCGAGCTGCGCCGGCAGCAACGGCCGGCGCGTGCCGATCCGCGACTGCGGCGTCGAGTAATCAAGGGTGGTGCTCATGCGGGTTGGGGTTGCGGTGACGACGCCGCGCCGGTCGCCTCGGCCATGATCCGGTGCTCATCGGTTTCACAAACCGGTCGCGCCGGGCCGAGCGTGCCCCGGCACATTACCGCGATGCGGTCGCAGACGCCAAGCAGCTCCGGCAGATAACTGCTGACCAGCAACACCGCCTTCCCGCGGCAGGCCAGCTCGTCGATCACGCGATAAATCTCCGCCTTGGAGCCGACGTCGATTCCCCGCGTCGGCTCATCCAGTAGCAGTACGTCCGTGTCGTGGTGGAGCAGGCGGGCGATCGCCACCTTCTGCTGGTTGCCGCCCGATAGGTCGCCGACGGTCTGGCGGGGCGAGCGCAGGCGGATGCCCAGCCGTGCGACCCACGGTGCGGCGGCGGCGTCCAGCCGGGAGGGCGATGGGAACGAGGGAAGATTTGAGAGCGCGAGGTTCTCGGCGATGCTCATCGACAGTGCGAGCCCTTCGGCCTTGCGGTCTTCGCTGACCATCCCCACACCCTGGCCCCATCGCCGGGCGGGGGATGCCGGGCCGACGTGTGCCGCGACGCGCACGGTTCCGCTGCGCACGAGGTCGAGGCCGAAGATCGCGCGGAGCAGTTCCGTGCGGCCGGCGCCCATCAATCCCGCAATCCCGAGCACCTCGCCACGGCGTAGTGCGAACGATGCCGACTGCGGCTCGTCGCGCCCGGCAAGGTGACTTACTTCCAGCACCACCTCGCCCGCATTGCGCCCCGAGCGCGGGTACAAATCCTCGACGCTGCGCCCGACCATCATCGCGATGATCTGCTCGGCGGAGGCGTCGGCGGTCATTCCGCCGCCCACGCTCCTGCCGTCGCGCAGCACCGTGAAGCGGTCGGAAACCGCCTGCACTTCTTCAAGGAAATGTGAGATGTAGACGATCGCCAGGCCCTGCGCCTTAAGCCGGCGGATCAGGGCGAAAAGATGCTCGACGTCTGTTCGCGTCAGGCTGCTCGTCGGCTCGTCCAGCACCAGCACCCGGCAGCCGATCGCCACCGCCCGGGCCACCTCCACCAACTGCTGCTCGGCGATGGAAAGCCGGCCGGCGGGAAGATCCAGCGGAATGTCCGGCCGACCCGTCGCCGCCAGCCCCTCGGCGGCCTTGCGGCGCATTTGCCGCCGATCCAGCAGCGGCCCCCGCGTCGGCTCCATCCCCAGCAGGATGTTTTCCATCACTGACAAATGTGGTGCGAGTGAGAGC
Source organism: Phycisphaerales bacterium (assembly GCA_028288945.1). Lineage (GTDB taxonomy): Bacteria > Planctomycetota > Phycisphaerae > Tepidisphaerales > Tepidisphaeraceae > RYN-428. Next base: position 7,078 of record JAQGHH010000399.1, on the reverse strand, counting down.
TCCTGGTAGATCATCGCGACGCCCAGCCGCCGGGCGTCGAGCGGGCTGCGCGGGGAATACGGCTGGCCATCCAGTTCCATCGATCCGAGGTCGGCGGCGTGCGCGCCCGAAAGCACTTTCATCAGCGTGCTCTTGCCCGCCCCGTTTTCGCCGACAAGCGCGAGCACTTCGCCGGACGCGACTTCGATGTCCACGCCGTGGAGGGCAACGGTCGCGCCGAAGCACTTATGAACGCCCTGCATCCGCAACCGCGGCGTGCCGTCGGCGGAGAAAGATTCGGGTGCGACTGTCATGAGATGGAATGGTGGTTATGTAGGTTCGGCTCCGCCGAACATTCCCGCGGCCCGCGCAGTCATGTAGGTTCGGCTCTGCCGAACATTTCTCCGTCAATCGCGGGGATGTTCTGTACAACCGGAGCGCTGTAGGGTGGGCGTACTCGCCCACCGTTTATTACGCGGCCAATGCCAATTGAAAATGGTGGGCGAGTACGCCCACCCTACAGCGCTTCTGCGCGGGCCGCGGGGATGTTCGGCGGAGCCGAACCTACGCCGTTATCTTCGCGCCTTCGCTATTCTCGTTTTTCCGCTTCGCGGTCAGCGGGCTTCCGTCTAAATCCCCACCAACTTCTTCACTTCCGGGTCATCCAGATCGGCTTTCGTGATCAATCGAACGCCCGTATCGATGTGCTGCTCGACGGGCTGATGCTTGATTACCGCCGCGGCGGCTTTCACGGCTTCATAGCCCATTTTTGTCGGGTTCTGCACGACCAGCGCATCGACTTCGCCTTCGCGCAACGCCTTGATGAGTGGCGGCGAACTGTCGAAGCCCACGAATTTTGCCTTGTGCGCCAAGCCCGCGATTCGCATCGCAGCCAGCATCCCGGCGGTGCTCGATTCGTTGGGGCAGAAGATGGCGTCGGCTTCCTGGAGCTTGTCGAGCATTTCCATCGCGGCCTTCTGCGACTCCGCCGACGTCGCGCCGCCGTAACGGTTTTCCACCAGCATCTGAACGCCCGGCGTCTGGTGCATGACGTCCAGGAACCCGGCCTCGCGCTCGTTCGTGCTGGCCGACCCTTCCGAGTAGCGCAGGAGCACGACCTTCTTGCTGTCTCCCAGAAGCTTAACCAGCGCCTTCCCGCCGAGCGCTCCGCCCGCGCGGTTGTCGGTCGCGATGAAACTGGCGAAGTCCGTCCCCGGCGTCCCCTTGAGGGCGGAGTCGAAGATGATCACCGGGATGTGCTTGGCGCCCGCCTCGCGCACCGGCTTGCCCAGGGCCGAATCGTCCAGCGGCGCCAGCACGATCGCGCTGACGTTGTCGCTGACGAACTGCTCGACGATGGCGATCTGCTGGGCGCGGTCGCTTTCCTTCAGCGGGCCCTTCCAGTTGATCTCCACGTCAAATTCCTTGGCGGCCTGCCGCGCGCCGGCCTCGACGGATTTCCAGAACGAGTGCGTCGTGCCCTTGGGGATGACTGCGATGACCGGCTTTGCGCTGGAATTCGAGGCCGCCGCGGAACTTGAAGAATCCGCCGGTTTGTCTTTGCAGCCCGCCGCGAGGGCGAGCGCCAAGCCGAGGTAGAGAAAACGGTTGGTCATGGTTCTCCTCGCTGAAGTGAAGGCAGAGGTGTAGCAGACGCGGCATTTGATTGCAACGCGGCGGCTTGTTCAGTCACGGTTTGGCGATTAGCACAAAGACCACAGAGGCCACAAAGAGCACAGCGAGAAAGAGAGAACGAAGAATCCGTCGCCCAACTCTTCCTCTGTGCTCTTTGTGGTTTACGCGTCGCGCGGGGGGTTACCTGATGCTTGAGCTGGGTAATAAGCGGCAAAAAAAACACCCGGCATCAGGAAGATGCCGGGTGCGGGCTATGGGGTTCCGACCCGGGGGTTCTAGGGTGTGGGTGGGTCGGAATATGCGGGCAATATTGGGCGGGTCAGTCGATTCCTCTTTCGAGGGTGGCTGGCCCGCTTGTCATGACAGTTATGCCACGACAGGGAGGGTTAGAGCGAAGGTCGTGCCAAAAGAAATGCAAAACAGTGTGGAGTGGTTTTTTGGCTGAAATGGCGGCGCGGCACCCATATGTAGGCCAACAATACGTAAACCAAGCGCCAAAAATGCGCGGTTGTCGCGACACGAGAGACAAGAATGGCCTCCCGTCGCGTGCCTTATGCCTGTGCTCGTTTATTGCTCAAAGCGGTAGGCGGCGGGCAACGGCGAGGTAATTGTCGTAATTCGCGCGTACCTCGTTCAGCGAGTCCCCGCCGAACTTTTCCAACAGCGCGCGGGCGATCTCAAACGCGATCACATTTTCCATCACGACGGAAGCCGCGCTGATGGCCGACACGTCCGAGCGCTCCCACCCGGCTTCGCTGGGCTGTTTGGTGTTCAGGTCGATGCTCTTGAGCGGCTTGCCGAGCGTGCTGATGGGCTTCATCGCGCCGCGCACGACGACGGGCCGGCCGTTGGTCATTCCCCCTTCGATGCCGCCCGCGTTGTTGGTGCCGCGGGTGAAGCCGAGCGATGGCGTATCTTTGCCGGCGGGGTCGAAGCCGATCTCGTCGTGAACTTTCGACCCGGGCCGGCGCGCCGTCTCGAAGCCCAGGCCGAACTCGACGCCTTTGAAAGCCTGGATGCCGACCACGGCCGCCGCGATCCGGCTATCCAGCCTGCCGTCCCAGGTCATGCACGAGCCCAGACCGATCGGGCAGCCGAAGACGTGGGCTTCGACGATGCCGCCGGCCGTGTCCTTGGCTTCCTTCTGAGCGAGAATAAATTCCCGCATCGCCCCCTCGGCGGCCGGGTCGGGGCAGTAGACGTCGGACGCCTCGCGCGCTTTAAGAAGCTCCCGCCAATTCCCTTCGGTCACTTCAACGCCCGCGGTCGCCGGCCCCACGGCCCGCACGAACCCGAAGACTTCGATGCCGAATTCCCGGAGGAGGCACCGCGCCAGCGCGCCCGCCGCCACGCGGGCGGCGGTTTCCCGGGCGCTCGCGCGTTCCAGCGTCTCCCGGCAGTCGGTCGTCAGCCATTTCACGGAGCCCGCGAGGTCCGCGTGCCCCGGCCGAGGGCGATGCAATGGGGGGGTGGCGCTCAGGTCGTCGAGCCTGGAGTCCTTGTTGGGGATGAGCATGGTGACCGGCGAGGCGATCGTCCGCCCCAGCCGCACGCCCGTGAGGAACTCGGCACGGTCGGTCTCGATCTTCTGCCGGCCCCCGCGGCCGTAGCCCCCTTGCCGCCGGCGCAGCTCCCCGTCGATCAACGCCTGATCGACCGGCACGCCCGCGGGCATCCCTTCAACGAGCGTGATCAGCGCCTTCCCATGCGACTCACCGGCGGTGCGATACATCAGACTGGCCATAGTCCGGCGATTTTAGCATGGGTTGCGGTGCATGACGAGCGACGCCGGAACTAAAGGGACGGGCCGGCGTCAAATGACAGTGGCCGGCATGAGAAGACGATTGGGAACGATGTTCGCGGTGACGTCGCTCGTACTCGCAGGAGCATTAGCGACGCTTTGGATCTTGAGTTGGTCGCGGCCGTATGTCTTTGGATTTGAAAGGGAAGCGACGCCGGCCGGCGTCGTGATGCGAAACCCCAACACGCAGGCCGCAGCGAGCTTCTATTCGATGCGGGGCGGATTGGACATTCGGTACTACTGGCGCACGGGTTCCACCGCGGCGACCGGCCCGCGGGAATGGGCGCTCTCGTCGCTCACCAATCCCAAACGCTTAAATGAATTGGCCCCGCGGCCGACGGTGTGGAACCGGCTGGGGTTTTACTGGGAGACCGGTACGCCGCGGGGGTCGTACTTCATGCCGATGGCGGCGGGGGAGCGCAGCCATTTTGTGTTCGTGGGGGTTCCGTATTGGGCGCTGACAATCCTGATGGCGCTGGGTCCGGCAGGATGGCTGCTGAGTCGGTGGCGAAGTGGCCGTGCGCGACGCGACGGGGCGTGCCGGGGATGTGGATACAGCCTTACGGGGAATGTATCCGGCGTGTGCCCGGAATGTGGATTGAAGGCCTAGCGCGTCATCGATTTGCGAATATCCGCCAGCGGGGCGGCATCGTCGAATGTGACTTTCCCGTTTTCATCGCGAATCCCCAATTTTTTCCAGAGGCCGTCGAGATCAACTTTGACCGGCGCGGCGCCCATCTGGTCATGAAGATCTTTCAGGACCGTGGTGCCGGTGGCGCGGTCGCCGGTGGAGAGGACGCGGTCGAGGGGCCACTTGGCCGAGCCGTCGCCGCCGGCGGAGAGAATCGCTTTGATCGCGTCGTCGACCGATTTTTGGTTGTGGGTTTGCTCGCGGATTTTCACATCGGCCAGCAGCCAGAAGATTGCGCCGCCCCAGTAGGTCCGGCCCCAGGTATGGGTGACATCCAGGCCCTGATCGCCCGGCTCGGGCTGGCCCTGTGGCATCCCTTCCACGAAGCCCGCCCACACTTGCCCGGGCGTTAAGTCGCCAATACGGGCGCGCGACAACGGCTCGAGGTAATCGGAGAGGCCTTCCTCCATCCAAAGGTATTTTTCGTCCAGGTCCGGGAAGGCGAGATGGAACATCTCGTGGGTCATTTTCCAGTCCGCGGCCAAGTCGGACGGTTGCGTGTCGCGCCCGAGGCGGATGCGGATGAGCTTTCCTTCAAAGGTCACGCCGTTGTGGATTTTGCCCGTTTCATCCGAAGCAATTTCGATCCGCAGGGCGGGCACGGGAAATCCGCCGAAATAATTTGTGAGCGCCGTGGCGGCCGTCTGCACCCAGCGCTGAACTTCCGACCGCGCCATAGGCAATGCGTCGGCAGGTGGAACCACTATGATCGTCGCGCCGCCTATGTAGAGCGACATCTCGGTCGGAGTCGTTTGCCAAACTCCTGCGGCCGGTGTAGTGGACTGAGTTGCGGCCGGCGCGCTTAGTCCGCGGACGGCTTTCCGGTCGACGAAGTATCCGCCTGGATGGCTGTTGATGCCGCAACCCGGTGCGGAAAAGACCGCAATAAGAATCGCCACCGCGACCTTGCGAAGCCGCCCTGTGGTGACGAAAGCAATTGGAATGAATTTCACACGCGAATTGTAAATGGAAGGGGACGGTTTAATAGGTTCGGGCGGCTCTGCGGAACGACAAACAAGACGGGTTCCGCCTCACGGCGTCTCGCCGGGCCGGGTGCGGGAAACGTATGAAGTAGTTTCATCGCTCATCTATGGCCTGGCGAACGAGTCCAGTGGGACACCCAAACATCCACTGCCATCGTACCCCACAGTATGACAATCGTTTCTGATAACGCGGCGTATCCCACGGCAACCCAAAGATACTGCGCCAAGAACGCCAGGGAGCCAAGGCCGCCAGAGGAATTTTCTTCCTTGGCGTTCTTGGCTCCCTGGCGTTCTTGGCGCTATTCTGCTGCACGAAGCTGAAGGACGACGCTCACGGCTTCGCAGGCGCCGGATGCTGCTTCACAAAACCGGCGGTGAGCTGGTCGGCTTCCGCGTCGTCGGCGGCTTCGATGACGACGGTTTTGCCGCCGGGGGTGAAGGCGGGCTTTTCGACCACCTTGGGCTGGGCCTGGCCGGACTGGAAGGACTGCATCGCGGCGAAGGAGCCGAAGACGTAGATCTTATCGTCCTGGGTCAGCTCGAACACCGGCTTATCCCTGGCGACCGCGGGTTTGGCGGGGACCGCCGGGGCCGCAGGCGCTACGGAGGCTTTGGGCTCCGCGGAAACGGCGGGGGCGCTCGGGGCGGCCGGCGTCGGCTGGGCTTGGGGTGCCGCACCGGCGTCGCAGGCGGGGCACGAACTGTTGTCGTTATGGCCGCAGCCCGCGAGCGCGATACCGGCAAGAATTAACGCAAAACGCTTCATCGAAAGTCCTCCATCCGAAGTTGTGGTCTGACAGGATACCGATCTCGACCATAGGGTGCACATGTTGGCGCGGCCTTAAGAAAGTGTTTGGGAGGCGTGAAGGTATTGCGCGCGTCTGGATAATTGAGCCCGTTTGACTTCCCCACCCGGCAACGTAGGATTCGGCAAGCGAGGAAACGGAACCATGAACCCCCCGGCGACCATTTTCATTATTAGCACTTTGCTGCACGGTAGCCGCGACTGAAGGGGTTCTCGATTCACTTGGGAATGACCGACCCTGAAGCCCCGGCTTCGGGGTCGTTTTGTTTGTGGCGGAGTCGTCCGATGGCGGGAGTTTTGGAATACACCGCGCCCCTAAAGCCGGCGCGTCGGCCGATCGTCGAGCTGTTGATGCTCGCCGGGCCGACGGTCGCGCAGATGGGGTCGTACACCGTCATGCAGTTCATCGACACGTGGATGCTCGCCCACGTGGGGACGGGCGTGGACGAGCCCACCGCCGCGGGGAACGCGGGAATGCTCGCGTTTTCCGTCATCAGCCTGGGGATGGGCGCGCTGTGGGTGGTGAACACGCTGGTCAGTCAGAGCTTTGGCCGCAAGGATTACGTCTCGTGCGGGCGCTACCTCTGGCAGGGCGTTTGGTTCGCGGCGGTTTTCTCGGTGCTCCTGCTGCCGGGGTTGCCTTACGTGTCATCCTTGTTTCGACTCGTCGGGCATGAGCCCAACGTCGCACGGCTCGAGACCGTTTACTTTCAGATCGTCGTCGCGGCTTCGGCGCTCAAGCTCATCGCTACGGCGTTCGGGCAGTTCCTTTTGGCTGTTGACCGGCCGAGCGCGGTCTTCGGCGCATCGGTGCTGGGCGTGGGGATGAATGCCGTTGCGGCCTGGGCGCTGGTCTTCGGGCACCTGGGCTTCCGGTCGATGGGCGTTGCCGGCTCGGCCTGGGCGCAGAACGTCGGCGTCTTCTTTGAGATGGCCGCCCTGGTCTGCTTCGCGCTGCGCCCGGGCATCCGCCGGGCGTTTTACGTGCGCGACTGGAAGCCGCGGCTGCCGATGCTCAAGACCTTGCTGAAGGTCGGCATCCCTTCCGGCGTGCAGATCGTCGCGGACGTGCTTGCCTGGTCGCTCTACGGCATGTGGGTGATGGGCGTTTTCGGAACGAAGGTCATGGCGGCGAACACGTTCATGTTCCGCTACATGATCGTGAGCTTCATGCCCGCGTTCGG